>JALYJZ010000034.1 GCA_030775025.1 bacterium | reverse complement strand
GTATCACGTATTGCTCTACTACGGGGTGTTCCCCGAATCGGAGCAGACTTGCCGGGCCGGCGTCTCCTGCACGACCGAGTACGTCGAATATCTGGGATTCATTACGATCCCGCTCCTCTCGTTGGCAGGGTTCCTGGTGATTGTCGGGTGCATGGTGCTACTCTGGAAAACGACTAGGAAATGAATACCGAATCGAAAGTCATGATCGCCATCGCCGCCGTGATCACCGTCGCGGTGAGTGTCCTCCTGGTGGTGAACGGTTCGTCACAAGAGGCTTCCGAGGCTTCCGACCCCGGGACGCTCGTGCGTGATGATTCGATCCAGTCCGATCCTGGCGCAAAGGTGACGGTGGTCGAGTTCGGCGACCTGCAATGTCCCGCCTGTGCCGGCGCCAACGCTACGGTGCGGCAGATCAAGACAGAGTTCAAAGATCGGGTGAACGTAGTCTGGCGGCACTTCCCGCTGGACAGTCATGCCAACGCCGAGGCTGCCGCGAACGCCGCCGAGGCTGCCCATGCCCAAGGGAAGTTCTTCGAATATGCCGATACCCTCTTCGCCCAGCAGAGTTCCTGGAGCGATGCCACGGGCGGCAACCTGATCCAACTCTTCGTGCAGTACGGCGAGGCACTCCAGCTCAACGGCGATGCTATCACGCAGGCTGTGGAGAGCGAGCAATACAAGGACAAGATCGAGCGCGACCGGGAGGATGGTCTCGCGCTGGGGGTCAATTCCACGCCAAGCTTCTTCGTGAACGGGCAACCGGTGCCGACCGACGGGCTCCGGCAGGCCGTCCAGGATGCCCTGAAGTAACCGGACCGCGATGCACATCGGTATCCTTGGCGACATCCACGATAACCGCTCCAATCTCGAACAGGTGCTGTCGGCGATGCGGCCGGTGCGGCCTGGCGCCATCCTCTGCCTGGGCGACCTGACCGAACCGGCAGTACTAGTGCCGATCGCTGAAGCGTTTCCGGGAATCCCGATCCACCTCGTTTCGGGAAACTCCGATTCCGAAGAATCGATAAAGTGCTTCATTGACAAGGAATCACTCGATGGGGTACACTACCATCACTTAACAGGAAGGCTGAAGCTTGATGACAAGCGGATCGCCTTCACTCACAAGCCCCGCCACGCCGAGGTCCTTCTCCAGGAAGACTTCGACGTCATCTGCTTCGGGCACACGCATGAACCGCGCCTCCTTTCCAAGGAGGATACGTTGTTGGTTAATCCCGGTGACGTCCAAGGACGTTTCGGCGAGCGCCCCGGATATGCCGTGTACGATACGGCCAGCGGTCGGGCAGAATTGAAGAAAGTTTGAAACCGAATAAGTCACTGGACCAGATTGCCGAGGAAATTCGCGCCCACCGCGGGTGTGGCTTCGAGCCATGCGAAACCTGCACCAACCCGGTACCCGGCGAAGGAAATCCTCGCGCCGAGATCATGCTTATCGGCGAAGGTCCGGGGAAGCATGAGGACCTCCAGGGGCGTCCGTTCGTCGGTGCGGCCGGAAAGCTTCTCGACGAACTGATCGTCTCCATCGGTTTGCAGCGTGAGGACGTGTTCATTACTAACGTGCTGAAGGCGCGCCCGCCGGGAAACCGCGATCCGAAACCGGACGAGATCGACCACTCCTGGCCGTGGCTGCGCGACCAGATTGCCAACATCCGGCCGAAGCTGCTGGTGCTGCTGGGCCGCCACGCGATGGACTGGTTCCTTCCGGACCTCCGGATCTCGGCCGAGCACGGACGGGCCAAGCGCTTCCGCGGGCAGGTATACCTACCGGTGTACCATCCCGCGGCAGCGTTATACACGGGCTCGCTCCGCCAGACGCTCTTCGATGACTTCAAGCAGATTCCCAAACTGCTGGAGAAGATCAAGCAGCAGCCGGCGCAGGAACCGGTGATCGAGCCCGCGTTCAAGCTGAAGCTGGAACCACAGGCAGGCAAGCCTGCCGACCTGGGAAGCGGCGCGAAGGCGTCCGCGACCCGACCAACTACCAATAACCAAGGAAATTTACTCTGATATGAATCAACAACCACGACAACCAAACGACTCAAATAACTCAGGCAACTCAGGCACCGACCGCTCCAAGCAGCCCCGCCGTTCCGGCGGCCGGGGTAGCCAGGCAGGCAGAGGCGGCCAGGGAGGCGGCCAAGGACGTAACCGGCCCTCGCGCGGCGGCGGCCGACGCCGCGGCGGACCGCCCCGGCGCTCCAACGGACCGCTGATCGGACCGGTGGCTCCGCCGACCGGAAAGCCGGCGCCGCCCGGACCGGACCACCTGCGGGTCATCCCGATGGGCGGCCTCGGTGAGATCGGCCTGAACTGCATGGCCCTGGAATACGGCAATGACATCATCATCATCGACGTCGGCCTGATGTTCCCGGACCAGACGATGCCGGGCGTGGACCTGGTCATCCCCGACGTCTCGTACCTCGAGGCCCGGAAGGACCGGATCCGCGGCATCTTCATCACCCATGCCCACCTCGACCATATCGGCGGCGCGCCGTACCTGGTACCGAAACTCGGCTTCCCGCCGGTCTACGCGACCCGGCTGGCCGACGGATTCATCAAGGCGCAGCTCGAGGAGCACAAACTCGATCGCCGGGTGCAGGTCACGCCGTTCAAGTTCGACGACAAGATCAAGGCCGGCGTCTTCACGGTCGAGGCCTTCCACGTCAACCACAACATCCCCGAAGGGGTCGGATTCGCGATCACCACGCCGCTGGGCGTAGTGACGCACTCCGGCGACTTCAAGTTCGACAAGACGCCGATCGCGGACACGCCGGCGGAGTTCGACAAGATCAAGCGGTTCGGTGACCGCGGCGTGCTGCTCGCGATGAACGATTCCACCAACGTGGAGAAGCCGGGGCATACGGTCTCGGAAATCGAGATCGAGAAGAACCTGATTGAGCAGATCTCAAAGGCCAAGGGCCGGGTGATCATGTCGACGTTTGCCTCGCTCGTGGCACGGCTACAAGAATCGATCGATGCGGCCGATAAGACCGGCCGGAAGGTCTGCATCGTCGGCCGCTCCATGCTCAAGAACGTCGAGATCTGCCAGCGGCTCGGCTACATCAAGATTCCCAAGGGCATCCTGGTGGACGTACGGAAGCTCAAGGGCATTCCCGACCGGGAACTCCTGGTGATCTGCACCGGCTCGCAAGCGACCGAGTTCTCGGCGCTGCTCCGGATGTCCACGGGCGATCACGCCCAGATCCAGATCAAGCAGGGCGATACGGTGATCCTTTCGAGCTCGCCGGTACCCGGCAACGAGCGCGCGGTCGAATCCATGATGGACGACCTGTTCCGTCTGGGCGCGGACGTGATTTACAACAAAATGTATGACATCCATACCTCGGGACACGCCCAGCAGGACGAGCTGCGCGAAATGATCCGGATGCTCCGGCCGAAGCACTTTATGCCGATTCACGGCGAGTACCGCAAACGCGTGCTCCACGGACGGATGGCGAACGAGGAAGGCATCCCGCCGGCCAACGTGCACATCCTCGACAACGGACGGGTGCTTGAGGTCAAAGGTCCGGACCGGGTGGAACTCACCAAGGAACGCGCCGGTGGCGGTCTGGTGCTGGTGGACGGGCTCGGTGTCGGCGACATTGGCCAGGTGGTCCTCCGGGATCGCCAACATATGGCCGAGGACGGCATGCTCGTGGCAATCGTCACAGTGGACCGTCGGAATGGCAGGCTGATCGGCAGTCCGGACATCATCTCCCGCGGTTTCGTCTACCTGAAGGAATCCGGAAAACTTCTCGGTCAGACCCGTGGGAGGATCAAGGATATGTTCAAGGGCGCAGACAAGCGGCCGAGCGAATGGTCGGCGACCAAGAACAAGATCCGCGACGACCTGGGGGACTTCCTCTACGCCGAGACGGAACGCCGGCCGATGGTGATCCCGGTCATCATCGAAGTCTGAACCCCCGACGTTATTCAGAGAGCGGGTTCGCAAGGACCGCTCTCTGAATCGCAGACGACTTCCTGCCAGCCGCCGGCCGAGAACGTGCCGCCCGGTCCGCTCGAGAATTGCACGTCGGCCAGGCCGGAGAGGTAATCCACGGTCGCGTTGTTCGAAAGCTCGAGCCGGTTCGCGGCCAGGGCGTTCGCGCCCGCATTGTTCTGGAAGATGATCGTCCCGTTCGGTGCGGCCAGGATGATGCTGTCGGCGTTGTTCGCTACGTTAAGCGGGCTGCCGGAAGTAGCGAGAAGCAGGTAGCTGTTAGATGCGCCGCTCCCGACGAAGTCCACGTTGTTCTGGATGTTGACCGGACCGTCTCCGACGATCGCGCCACTCGTCGAGCCATAGCCGGGATCGAGTTCGATGACGGCGTTATTCGAAAAGGTGATCGACCCGGTCACCCAGACGGTCCCGGTCAGGATCAGCGTCGCGTTAGTGGAAACATTCAAATTACCGGCGACCTTCACCGGCCCTAACGTTCTCGTTTGTCCGAGCGGCACCGTGTAATCACCGCTGTACGTCGAACCGGCCACGGCTTGGTTCTTAAAATCGATCAGGTTGGCTTCGGTGATTGGGAGATCGCGTTGCGGAGGATCTTCACTGCCGGGATAGGCCGTACCACCGATGGAGGATCCGTTGTTAGTCTGGAAATACGCATCGCCGTCGATGTCGACGTTATTCAGCGTGTTCGCGTGAGCGTCACCATTGACGTCGATGCCGGTCAGGGAAGTTCCCGGGCTGCCCATGAACGCTTTGAAGACGAAGTCCTTGGCCGCGTCACTCCAGGTCATGGAACCGCTGGATCGCCACTGGCTGGAGGTCATGCCTTTCCCGTTCGTGTACCCGGTGTCTGCCCCGGCGGCCCAGGCCCAGTAATTCGTACTAGAGCTTGCCGTGTCGATCACGATCCAGTATCGCTGCCCGTTGGTGAGCGTGGGTGGACTGGATAGGGAGACATCGATGAACTGAAGTGTGCTGCCGACCGAGCTGGCATTCAATGTGCCGGTAGCTACCTGACTTCCCGACGGCTTGTTGTTATTGTCCGTTACGATCCGCACGGTCGCGTTCGATGGATTTCCCACCTTGCGAATCTTCAACGAGACCTTCACCAACTTATTGCTTTGGGCGGTATCGGCCAGGAAACCCTGGGCGACATCAATCACGCTTGGACTGGAGGATTTGCCGAACTGGAATTCCGTGGGGTTCGCCGGGTCGTACTGCGGCGAGGCCGTCACGGCGCCGCCTCCGGCCACCCAAGCGTCACCGGTTACCCGGGCATTGTTCTGGCCCGAATGATTACCGTTGGAATACGTCGAACCGTAGATGGTCGAGTTGTTCTGCATGAGGATCCCGCCCGCCCCGGCCTGTAGGGCGTAGGCGAAGTCGGCATCTACCGAGGGCGTCGGACAGTTGCTGACCTGGATTCGCCGGACCAGGTCATCCACGAAACCCGATGCGGTCACCTGCTTCGCCGAGCCGCATCCGGCCGCCGGGGCGGTTTCCACCACCGTTTCCACCCGATCGGAATCGTTGAAGGTCGTCGTGAGGATCGTAGTGGTCGACCCATAGGCGGCGTTGCGCTTGATCTGCAGCAGGGCGTCCTCGGCGCCGCTCTCCGCATTATAGACGCTTTGAACGGAGCCGACCCGCTGGTTCGAGATCCGATAATTGATGACAGAGGTCGTCACCATCGCGGCACCGATCACCACGACGATCGCCGAGTACATACCGACGCCGAGGATGCCGATCACGCCGCGCTGGTCTGTCAGCCGTCTCCGGATACCCCTGCGCTTCATTGCGACCTCATGGTTATCGTGGTGTCCAGCGTGAGGTCGGCGGATTCCCCGCCGCTGCTGCGGTGGAGCGAGCCGTCGAGTTGCACCGCGATCAGGCTCCCGCCCTCGCACGTCGGGAAGAACGAAAGGCCCTGGACGGTGGTGCCGGGCGAAAGGATGATGTCGCTCTGGCCGGATTCGTTGGTGTACCGGAGCTGGCCGTCCGTCAGGTCGTAACGTCGCGTCTGCCCGCCGCCGAGGGAAACCGTCAGGGCGTTCGCATTCGGCGCGTTGCATACCGTGGGTGCCGCCACGGCGCTGGCCGGCTTGAGGTGCCGCGAGAGGTGTCCTGCCGCCCCGTCGGCGTCCCGCTGGAGCTCCTGCACCAGCCGGTCCTGCAGGCTCGTCTTGAGCATGATCGAATAAAGCGTGGCCGCGGCCAGGGCCAAGAGGATGAAGATGCTGAACGCGACGATCAGTTCGACCAAAGTCATACCGGATTGGGAGGTGATGCGATGCTTCATTGCCAGTTGGTGAGGTATGCGTACAGCGACCGGGTGACGGTGCGGTTTCCCTGTTCCCAGGTGATCGTCACGGTCGTCCGGCGGGTGTCCGGATCGTCGAACTGACCGCAGCCGGCGCCGGCGCAGATCAAGTCCCCGGCGGTCAAGGTGCCGG
>JALYJZ010000033.1 GCA_030775025.1 bacterium | reverse complement strand
AAACAACTAGACGTCAGGGGGATTCCGGCATGCATATACCAGAGATACCCATCTCTCCCCATGCATGCCGCCCCCGACCCTCTCGCATAGCGACTGACGAGACCTGGGAAGTTCAGGTCGAAAGGGTACAAGAAAACCGCCCCTCATGAGGCGGTTTTCCTTTTCTATAGTCGTTTTAAGCGTCTAGCAGACGACCCAGGGCTGCGATCCGTGCTTGGCGTAGAGCGATTGGGCGAACTTGTCCTGCACGTCCGCAGGGGCGTCCCCAGCCCGCTTGTAGCCCCCGTAGCCGCCCCAGGTGCCGTCTATCACCTGGTAGGCGCCTGACGCCGAGCTAACCGGGTTCTGGGCCCGATAATCGCCGCCCGACTCCATGCGCTTGATATCGCTCAGGGAGCAGCTGCCGCCCCCGCCGGAACTCTGTTGCTGGGCCACGACCGGAGCCTGCACTGGCGCGGGAGCCGGTGCGACCTTCTCTACCCGCTGGACCACGATCGGATCTACGGCATCGGCAGTGATTGGGCTCGGGTCGAGTGACGGTGCCGTCGCGATGAACGCACCTCCTTGGGCCGCGTCCGCGCCCGTTGAGCCGAGGCTAAGGACCGCGGCAGCCATCACCGCGCCGGCGCGGCCGACATTTGAAAGCATCTTCTTTGGTTCAATGTGTTTCATGGATGGAGTACCCTCCGTGATTACGCATTACTAATAAAAACGTGTGCTCTCTTGCACACGAGTGCAAACTTTAGCACAGCTTCCGGAGCTGTCAAGAAATGCAAAAAACTTGCATAGCAAAGGCATAGTTTTATAAGATGACGCCTGAAAACGTACGGTCCAGGCACGAATCGCGAAAAGCGGCACGGATCCTCCCCATATCTGAGGTTGCCTGCTTCATGGCTTGTGGATGAAACGCACACCCTTAAATACAAAAACCACATCAATAAGCCAAAAAATGGCAATATTGACAGTTCGTCGCCTTCTTGAATCCACAGCGAAAGGGCATCAGGCACGGCTGATAAAGGAAAACCCCGCGCGTTCGCGGGGTTTTCTTACTAAGACGGGATTCGCCTACTTGCGGGCAGTCTTGCCTTCGGGCACGAAGCCGGCGTAAAGCGCTGAGAGCGCGATTACGGCGTAGAGAGCGTTGTCCGCCACATTCACCTCCAGGAAGCCGAGGACGACGCCTTGGCCGATCAGGAAGCCCAGGACGGCGATGACGCCGTACACCAAGCCGATCACCTGCGTGGCGAGGCGTGGATATATGCCGCCTGCCAGGACGGCACCAAGCACCGCGAGACCGGAAACCAGGTGCAGCACGTTATGTGCCGTGCCGACGTGGAACACGCCGAAAAGGTTGCCGTCTGGGTTCAACGGCGGAATAAAGCCGAGGATGCCGACCAGGACGAACACCGCCCCAAGTACGGTTGCGTAAGTCTTAACCATGCGTATCACCCCCTTCCCTGTGTGTTTGTGTCATCGTCCCGAGTATAGCCCGCGCACCGGCGGGCAAGCAACGAATAGGCAGATCCAACCCAGGGCCCATCAGAAGGTCTTTAGAAAGCGGGCTTGGGAATCGTGTCGTCGAACGTGAGCTTCTTATAGACCTGCCGCGTGAGCTCCACATCCTTCTTACAGTACTCCGCGATCTCCGGAAGACGGCCGTCCGCGTAGTAGCCGGCCACCTGCGAGCCGTCGATGTCATCCTTGGAGGTCGGCAGGCCGAACGCCACCGAGAGCGCGTGCAGCGACGTGCCGTGCCGGCCCCAGCCGGTCCATTCGTGCATGGTGTCGTAGACGGGATGGCTGCGGTACCGCGCCATGCTCGGCACCACCGAAGGCCGCACCCCGAGAATCCGCGAGCGCTTGAGTACGAATGGCAGGTCGAAGTCGAAGATGTTGTGGCCGACGAACCGCGTTCCCGGCGTCGCCTGCTTCCAGAACCCCTCGAGGATTTCCCGTTCGCTATCCGCAAACACTTCCACCGGACCATCGTCCACGGCGTACGCCAGGCAGCAGATCCGACCGAACGCCCCGTCGAAGCTGGTGTTCGCCACGAATGACTTGAAGCTCTGCGGCTTCCCGTTGTTGGCCGCGGCTTTCTGCTGCTTGAGCGTGTGCAGCTCGCGCAACTGCGGTTCCAGCGCCTTCGGCGCCGGCACCGTCTCAATATCGAAGAAAAGTTTCCGAATGGTCATGCTTCAAGCGTACCGCGAAAAGAAAACCGGCGCCGCTCCGGGCGCCGGTCTCAAATCGTCGTGAAACGTTACTTGTCCCCGTCTTTGTTCTCGTTATCCTTCTGCTGGTTGATCCCCTCGACGACCTTTCCGTCATCCTTGAGGTCCTCCCAGAAGATAATTTGGTCGGCATTGATCTGCATCGAACGCTCCGGGCCGTGGATCTCGTTGCCCAACTGCACCAGCGCAAGCTGCGGGCCCGGTGACGGGGCCGGTGACGACTGCTGCGGGTTGTTCTGGATGTAGTAGACATCTTCAAGCGTCACATACTGGGCGCCGACGCGTCCCAGCTTACCGAAGTAGACCTGCCCGTTGGTCAGGAAGACCGCCTGGTACTTGTCGTCGGCCGGTGCTTTGCCCGGATAACCGCCGATCATGCTGAGCGTCATCACGCCCGCCATTACGATCACCGCGATCGCGATCGCCAGGATGGCGCCTCGCGTACTAACGTCTCTTAAATCGTCTGACATGAATTCCTCCTTATGTTTGTCGTTTTTGGGTTCAACCAGTTTGTACCACGCCTGGCGGCGGGCGACAATAGCCTAGCGGCGCTTGCGGAGCTTCCGCCAGACGAAGAGCGGCACCGCCAGGATCACCCAGAACACCCCCGCCTTGGCGATGGTGCCGGTGCTTTCCTGCTTTTCGGTGACTAATTTGCCCATGTCCCTATCCTACTAGACCTGGCTCACAGCCTTAAGTACGTGCGACAGCAGCACATCCTCGATGATGATGCCCTTCTCCTTGAAGCTCTTGGTCAGTTCCTGGGTGATCTCTTCCTCGACCGCGTCCCGTTTCCTGCTGACGATGTCCTCAAGCTTGTGCCGGCTGATCACGAGGCGAATCCGCGACCGGGTGATCGGGCGGATGATCTTCTCCACGTAATCCTCGCCGATCTCCTGCCAGACGCGCGGCACTTCGTTCTCATCGAGGCGGAAAAGGATCGTACCCTGGAGCTGTACGTCTGATCCTTCGGCCGTGCGGCCGGTGATCGCCTCGTCACCCATCAGAGCGAGGTCGGACAGGTCGAACCCACGCTTCATCTGGTACTCGAGCGTCTGTACGTTGAACAGCTTGGCCTTCTGCCAGAACGGGATCTTCAGGTGGAGTCCCGGCTTCCACACTTTCTTAAGCACGCCTCGGCCACGGTCGTAGACGCAGGCCACGTGTCCCGGAGGTACGGAGATGAAAAGTCCGAGCAGGACATCATCGAGCAGGAATGATACGACGAGCTTGTTCATAATCGAGATTTTAGTATACGCCTGAATCCGGATAACGCAAGTTTTTAGCTTGGTTAGGGGATTATTGTGCTATCTATTCCGGATCGCCGCCCGGCGGCGACTCGACCCGGAAGACGTACTTGCCGACCACGTAGAATCCGATCGAGAACAGGATCGAGGTCAGGAGGAACAACGACTTGGCGGCCGGAAGCAGGAGCAGGATGACGAAGACGAACACCGGCAGGGCGATCACGTACCAGACGTCCGACAGCTTGGCGCCGGGCTCCGGTTCCGGCGTGGTCAATGAGAGCAGCAGGTAGAGCAAGCCGGCGGTGACCAGCGGCAGCCACCAGTTGCGCTCCGCCAGGTCGAAAAGCCCGAAGAACGTAGTGTCGATCGGTTCGCTAATCGGGAAGTACGCGAGCTCCGCCGGATCGTGATGGAACCCCGCCTGGAACACCTGGTAGAGGATCGCCAGGAAGACCAGTTGGGCGACCAAGACCATCGCCGTGGCGTAGATGTTGATCTGGTGCTGCTTCAGCAGGCGCTTGGTCAGTGAGCGACGGCGACCCACCTCGGGCATCCGTTGCAGCCGTTCCAGCTGCGGGCGGACCTCCTCCATTTTCCGGGCCGATGCCGAGCCGACCAGGGACGCGGGGAGCAGCGCGACCCGTACCAGGAGCGCCAGGTAGATGATCGTCAGCCCCATGTCGGTGCCAGGCAGCGTCTGATACGTGAAGATCACCAGGTTGTAGACCGGCCGGTAGAGCAGGTCATGGAAGATGAAATGGATGATCTCGAACATCAGTCGGTACGGGTGAACGTCAAATCATACAGGAGATCGGTGCCCGCCGTCTCGGTCAGGATGATGCGACGGCCGGAAACGGTGGCCCCTTCCCGGCCGCTCCAGGCGTACCCCTCGGGCAGCGTGACGACCGTCCGGACCTTTACCATAGTCCCGGGCTGGGCACGGTAGCTGAGGGAAAACGTACCCGCCGTAAGGTCCGCCAACTGCCCGCGACCGTAGGTGAGCGAATACTCCCGCTCTCCGAAGACCGGTACGTCCGTCCAGCCACCGATTACTGGCTCCCACGCGACCGGTTCCTGGCCCCGCAACGGTTCGGTGTTCCAACCGTCATGCCCGGTGACCCGTGAGCCCGGCGGCAGGAAGAGCCGCGTGTAATTCAGGTTATCGTGGGTATCCGACTCGCCGGAGTGCTCACGGACAACGGTCAGCGCTTCCGAGACCGTCCCGTCTTCCGCGATCGTCACCTTGCGCTCCAGCTCGGTGGATACGTCGCGGCTGGTCTTGTAACCGGCGATGTTGGCGTCGACCAGTGCCAGCCGTCCCGGCGCCGGCTCCAGCCGTCCCGCAAGTTTCGCTTCACCGAGCAGTTCCTGATGCCGTTCACGGGTGAAGAAAAGCTGCAGATCACCACGCGTGGCGGCATCCGCCAGGATCGCCACGGCCTTGGCGCGGGTGGTCTCATCCGCTTCACCGATAGTGGCAAGGAGTTTCGGTACGAAATCCCGAAGGATCCGCTTGGGGTCGCGGTCATCGGCTTGCGAGCGTTCGAGCTGGTCATCCTGTACCGTGGTCTGGAAGTTTTCCGCCGTGAATGTGTAGCCGTACTCCGGCATCTCGATCGGGCCGAGGACCTCCAGCAGCTCGACGAACGGCGTGATCGTGATCGCGGCCACGCCGTCGGTCGTGGCCCCACCGCCGCGTTCGTAATAGTGCTGGAAGCGACGGGCGGCGCTCGGGAAGTCCGGCGACCAGTTCGCGTTCTGGAGGCTCCAGACCGAATCCCCCGACCGGGCGAAACGGCGGAACGGGTCCGGCGGCTCGTCTTCGATCGAGCGGTTGGCCTGGTTGGCGACGTCGTAGATCGAATCGACCGCGAGGTCTTTGACGGCACCACGGTCGAGGGTCAGGACCCCGAGCGTCCCCACGAAACCGCCGGTCGGACGGATCTCGGCGGGATTCTGGAACCAGACCAGATAGCGACGGAACTCGTCCTCACCGAGCAGGTCCGGAAGCGCTGCGGTGACATCCTGCGCCCGGCCCAAGGAGGCATCCGCCGCCGGCACCATCGCCGCGAACTGTTCGCCGGCGTCACGGAGCTCTGAGCGGTCGCTGCCCTTCGCGCGTTGGGCGAGCACCTCGAGCAGGCCCAGTTCCCCGTCCAGGGCCTCAAGGTGTTCGCGGATCTCCGGCAGGTCGTCGAGCACCACCTGGCCGGTGGCATAGAAGCCGCCGTCGGCCTTCGCGGCGCGGTCGGGAATGGTCCGGACATCCTTTACCAAGGCACGGACGGTTCGGATGGAACGTTCTCCCGTCGCCAGAAGCTCGACCGCCACGGCGCGGTCACCGGCGGCCGGCCCCAATGAGATACCGCCCTGCTGGCCGAGCGAGGCTACCGAGCGGTTGGCTTCATGCAGGGAATGTTCGGCGATGCCGAGCTGGTCTTCGGCGGCAATCAGGTCACCGGCGGCGAACGCGTCACGGGAGGCGTTCAGCGCCTCCTTGGCGACGGTGACCTGGTCCATGATCTCCTCCTGGACGAAGGCTCCTTCCCCGCGCACCTGCACCGCCACTCCGAAGATCAACAGGACGAGAGCCGCGGTACGAAGCAGCATCCCGGCGGCGGAACGCCGGGATGCGGCCGGAGCGGCAGTGTGCTGCTGTGGGGCCGCAGGTGTGACTGGCGGACGGGAAGGCGGTGGCGGAGCCGGGACTTCCGGCATCGGAGCCCGTGGCGCCGGAGCCCGCCGCAACGCCCGGGGATCCGGGCGGGCGGGCGTCCGCGCACGATTCGAAGGTTCCGTCGCGGCGGAAGCATGCCCGCTTCGGCGAGCGGGCGTCGATCCTCTCGTCGGCCGGCGGCGCGGCCGGATGTCATCACGTATGCTCATGGACGGTCTTTCTGATCGTTTCATATGCTTTCTCCGCCGTTTCCGACCAGCGGAAATGGGAGAGTCGGCCCTGACCACGACGCACGAGCCGTGAGCGCAGCGCCGGACTACGTTCCAAGCGTACCAGCTCCCGGACCACGTCCCGAACGGTACCGGCC
>JALYJZ010000032.1 GCA_030775025.1 bacterium | reverse complement strand
CGTAGGACTCGAGCGCACCGTCATCGCCGGTCATCCGGACGTTTTCGAACGTCCCACGCACGCGGAGCCTCTGGCGCCCCACGTTGAAGAGGTCGACGACTCCTTCCTTGGATTCACCCGGCGCGATCGTTCCCGTATAGCGGCTCGGAGCGACCTTCAGGCCGATCTGGGCGTTCTGCGGCGGCGCGGGAGCGGGTTCACCGGTGCTGACGGGAGCCGGCGCCTGGGTTTGTGCTGGCGTCGGGCTCTGGGCGCCTGCCGGGACGATCGAGGCTGCCGTCACGGCGGCAAGGAGTACCGCCAGTGCGGCAGTCTTACGCAGGTGCGTCATGCTGGTCCGGTTCTTGATCATCGGTATGCCTCCTTCGACGATACACCATGGCGAGCAAGAGGAGGAATGCCGCGACGAGCGGCAGGAGCTCCCACCATTCGACGGATCCCCCGCCCTGCGGGGCCGGCGAAGGACTCGGCCCAGGGGTGGCGGCGCGTACGTCGACGGCGAACCACATCATGCCCCGGCGACCGTCCGCGTCGGTCACGGTGACGACCGGAGCGAACCGGCCGGCCTCGTCGTACCGATGCACCAGCGTCACCCGGCCGTTCCGCCCCACGGTCAGCTCCTCGATCGCTCCGTCTCCCCAGTCCACCCGCACCCGGTACGCGCCGCGGCCGCCGTAAATGGCCAGCTGGAAACGCGCTTCCTCGCCGGCCCGGATGGAGCGGGAACTGGACCCGCTGACGGACAGGAGCAAGTCCTGGACCGGTTCCCGGACCGGTACCGCCTCGCCGGGCCCGACCGGATTCGGGAACACAGGCACGGGACCGCCGGGCACCTGTCCCGGCGATCCAGGCTGCGGCCGCGGGGCTGGCCGCGGTGCGGGCCCAGGCGCGGGCTTGTATGTCACGGTCACCGGACTGGAGGTGAAGCAGCCCTTCGCCACGAGCGTGTTGGCACCGCTCGCCAGTGTCACGGGGAGCGACCACTGTCCGGAGCCATTCACCGCTGCGGAACCCGCGTCGAGATTATTGCGCAACAGCTGAATCGTCTCGTTCGGCGTGGCGGTACCCGAAACGGTGATAATGTTCGTACCGACCGTCGCACCGTTGGCCGGGGCGGTGATCACCGGCGTGTCGGGATCCGGATGACAGACGGTCCCCGATACCGTCACCGTGGCTTGTGCCGAGGCCCGGGCCGGCAATGCGACTAACGACACCGCCAAGGCGGCGGACAGCAGCCAGCACAACGCAGAGGTCCGGCGCATGGGGTTACTTCCCTTTCTTAGCACGCCGGCGGTGGCGAATCCGGTTCGTAATCCAGGCCAGCAGGACCAGGAGCGCCAGCGCGATACCGATCGCCACGATCGGCGAGAGCACCAGCACGTGGATGGTCCGCTCGGCGTTCGGATCGCCAGGCACGGCCGCGGCTACCTTGACCGTATAGTACCCCGTCGACGGCTTCCAATCGGCCTCGAAGCGCCGGTCGCCCTGCGGGAACACGTTGCGCGCTGGCTCGAACTTCTGATCTAGCGAGGTGCTGCCGAACAGGTCCCGGGCGGTAATCTGCGGTGCGGTCGCGAAGTGGACGTTACCACTGTTGTGGACGATACCGACCGTCTTCAATTCACGGCCAATGTAGAGCCAGCCAACCCGCTTGTCGTCCGAGCGGGCCACGTAGACATCCTTGACCGTTCCGCCCTCTTCCACCGGGCCGGGCACCCGTACCAAGAATAGCGCACCGATCTCGCCCTGGATCGCCACCGGCGGCAGGTCGGTACGGTTCACCGGCGTGAACTTCGCCACGCCGTAGTAACCGCCTGGCGATACGTCTGCTTCCGGCGCGATCGTCACCGTCACTTCGCGTGATTCACCGGCTCCGAGCGTGAATTCGCTGACGTCCACGCTGGCGAACGCTTTCAAATCGTAGGGGGTCGGTTCGGAGACGGTCTGGGTCGCGCCCTCGTCACCAAGCGGCAGGATGTTGTCGAACGAGGCGCGGAGCGTGATCGGGCCGACGTGCCGGTTCTTGATCTCCAGCGTCCGGCTCACGGTCTCCCCGGGCTCGGCGTTCAGCTCGAACTTCGGCGGGCTGATTTCCAGGAACTGCTCGATCCGGCCCTGGGCCGCCTGGTCGGCGTCATCCTGTGACCGCACCGCGGCCGGACCGGCCACGAGCAAACCGGCCGCCATCAGGAAGCCGAGGAAAACCGCGATGTATTTGTGTATGCGCATACCGTACGGTAAACGTCGTTAACCGTACTAATAGTAGTGTGCGGGAAGTCGCCAGGCAACTGCTAGCGAGTCTGCGTCAACACGGTGGCTCCACCTAGAACGTCGCGGTCGCGATGTAGGTAATCGCGGAAGTGTAGCTTCCCGCCGGCTGGGAGCCGGTAATGGAAGCCTTATAGGTCGCGGTGGTCACGGCGCTCGATACCGGTCCGCTCGCGCTGGCGACGGTCGTCGAGGAACTCAGGTCCTGATCCCCCGCCGGGTGACCCGCGGCGCCGGCGAACGCCACGCCGTATTCGGAAGCCCCCGCCGTTACCGTACCGTCCGTCACGAACGGAATGGTGTCAGATCCGCTGGTCAGCGTGGTTCCCTGGCCGGTGATCGCATATCCGCCCGAAGCGTTGGTGCCGACGGTCATCGTATGGTTGCCGGTCGCGACGCTGCCACTCGAAAGCGTGCCGAGGTTCACCGCCGTGGAAGAGAGGGCGAACGAAAGCGTTTGGCCGACGGCCGCGCTCACGGTGACCGTCGAGCTCTCGATCGGGAACGCCAGGTCGTCCTGGTCGATCAGGTTGCCGCCGGAAGTCGCGTCGTAGGTCGAGATCCGGACGTAGTACGTTCCCTCGACGGACGAGTTTTCGATATCTTCAAGTTCGACACTCACCGGGTTGGTGGGAGTCGAACCGGTACCGTTGGTGATTTCCATCGTGCCGTTCACGGAAACGTCCTCAGTCCAAGTGCCGGAGAGGCCACTGACCGTGCCGAGCGATGCGCCGGTCGTGTCCATGTCGGTCGGAACCGTGGAACCGCCCTGGGTGGTCCCTACTTGGAACTCGACCCGACGGATCGTGGAACCGGTGGTTGCCGGATTGAACTCGAACGTGTAATCGACGTTCGTCGCCGACGGATTCTCGTTCGTGAGCGTCACGCTGGTGTCGCCCATGCCGGCCGCGTATACCGCGGTCGCCGTGGTAAGCGACAGCACTAGGGCCGCCGCCAGGCGGTTGAGTTTGAATCGGGTCGGGCGTGTTCGTTTCATGGGGTTGGGGGTGTCCTCTTTACCAAATTAAACGACTGTATCACAAAATGACGCCTACGTCAACCCTTACGGCACGACGATAGCACTGAACGTGATGTGGCTGGAGTAGCTGCCTGGTAACTGGACCGGACTGACGTCCAGCCGGTATTGGAGCGTGGTGTCGTCGTAGGCGTTCACGTAGCCCGGCTTGGTATGGATGATCGTATTGCTCGCCGGAAACGCGGCGTATTCGAAGTTCGGGCTGGTCCCCCACTTCGAGTCCAGCGAGGTGCCGGCCGTGAGCGTGAATCCGAACCCTTCGGTCGTGCCTTCGTTCCAGGGCGTGGGGCTGGCGATAGTCCCGGCAATGGCTGGAATCGTCGTGCTGCCGTCCTCGTGGCGCAGGTCGTGGTCCTGCCGGACGCTCAGGGTGTACCCCGCCGCATCGGTATACACGCTGGCGGTCGTCTCGGCGGTCTCGGAGCTGCCGGGATCCACCTCCGGTATCGTCTTGGTAGTCGAATCCAGAGTCAACGTGATCGAATGCTCAAGCTGGGCGACGTAGCCCGCGTTGAACTTGTAGCTCTCGCTGACGCCCGGCCCGACGAACGGTTCCCCGCCGGACGAGGTCAGTTCGTAGTCCGGCGACGACGCCGTACCGCCGAAGCTGTTCAACGTAGCGTCGTCCAGGCGATAGCTCGGGCTGCTTGCGCTGAAGGCCCCGGCCGCCGCGGGCACACCGACGATGCCGGCCAGGATCGCGATCAGCGCTAGGTGTCTGCGTTTCATGATGTGATTTGGTGTCGGACTCGCGCGGTCGCTTGAATCCGCCCCAAGTATATCGGATTCCGCGGCAAATGCGGATACCGGTTGACGCCGAGAGCGAATCACGCGAGGATAAGGTGTTACCTTTTTTCGGTAACCTCCATGTTTTTGGAGTGCAGTGCAGCTTCACAGTACAGTCCAACCAACGATTCCCTCCGGAAGGAGAACGGAATGAAAATCACGAAACGGGTTCTCGAGAGCATCAAGCTCACGCTCGTTGCCGCCATCGTGCTGACGCTCGCGTTGGCCGGCGGCAGCTATGCGGTAGTCACCCAGCTCACCGGCAAGGACATCAAGAACGGCTCCGTTACCGGCAAGGACCTGCGGCAAGGGTCCATCGGTGCGCGCCACCTGGCCGGTTCGGCCAAGCAGTTCATCAAGGACAACGCCGGCCAAGACGGCCAGAACGGTGCCCCCGGAGCCAACGGCGCCCAGGGCCACGTAGGTCCCCAGGGAGCCGGCGGGCCGCAGGGCGCGAAGGGTGACACCGGCGATACCGGCGCCACCGGCCAGACGGGCCCGCAAGGTCCCGGCGGCCCCCAAGGCACTACCGGCCCGCAAGGACCGCAAGGTAACACGGGTCCCCAGGGCGCGACCGGTCCCCAAGGTTCCAAGGGGGACAAGGGCGATAAGGGAAGCAAGGGAGATAAGGGGGACAAAGGCGACAAGGGAGATAAGGGCGATAAGGGCGACGACGGCTCGGTCGACTACGGCAACCCCAATTGGGGCCCGATCTCCCGGAACAACATCGGTTCGCCGCTGATCGCCTTGCGGGCCGGCCCGTTCGGTTCGTTCGGCGTCACCCCGCCTGCTTCCGAGCCGCCCTACGGGAACGGCAGCCTCGCCATCGGCGTCAATGATGTCGCCGGCAAGGTCGAGAAGGCCAGCTTCGGTAACGAGGTGGACTTCCTCGGAGACAATCCGAGCTCGTACGACGAGGTCGGGTTCCATGTGTTCCAGACCGGCGAGAATGCCTCGATCAGTCCGGGCAACATGCCGAACATCACGTTCGAGCTCGATCCCAACGTAGGGGGCGCATCCAACGGCGTGAACTACACGTCGTTGACCTATGTGCCGGGTCCGGTCGCATTCCAGGGCGGAGGCAGCTGGACCGGCTACATCGATGCCACGGAGCCTGGTGACGATTGGTACTTTACCAACGGCACCCTGGCTACGCAGACCGGCTGCAACCAGACCACCTACTGCGATTGGAACCAGGTCCAGGTGGCCCTGAACGACGCCGGAAACCCCAGCCCCGCCGCGATCTACACGGTCGCAGTCGGCAAGGGTCGTGACAACCAGTGGTTCGGTGCAATTGACGGGCTTCGGCTCGGTGATACCGTCTACGACTTCGAGTCATTCGGGGTCCGCGAGACCACTCCCTAGCAGCATCACAAGGTTCGAAGGTTGGACCTGCAACACACGTCACATCTGATGTAGCTCACGCTCATTAGCATGTGGCAGGCCGCCGATCAGAACGATTTCCCTCGCGGGAATCCTGGTCGGCGGCTTTTTTAACGGTCCCTCGCGGCGTGGGCACCTACACTGGCCGGAGCGTACCAGCGAATACCTGCCAGGCCAGTGCCGACTTCGCGACCAGGCTGAGCATAATGTATGCCCGTTCACCGTAGAGGTACTCCCGCCAGGGGCCGATTTTCTTGTACTGCAGCCACATGTTCAGCGCAAAGCAGTTGAAGAAGAGGAATATCGTCCCATAAATCCAGTACACGAAGGTTGGAATCTCCCCGCCACCGAATGAATCGGCCGCCACGAAGGCGAGTGCCACGATTATCCACGGTACGATGCCGGCGATGCAGCCGACCCAGAACGACAACCAGTTCGTACGACGGGTCGTCTGGTTGTGGACTTCCATTACCAGTCCGAGCAGGTTCATCACCGCGACCAGCCCGAAGAGCGCCACGAGCGTGCCGAGGTCATAGATCCCGACCAGCATCGCGATCGCGACCATCATCGTGCCGGCGGAAAATGCGTATTCGATCCAACGGGCACGGTTCATGCCTTTCCGGAGATCCCGTTCATACCCCCGTCGCCACACGGTAGCGATGACTAGGTGCGCCACCGACGACATGCCCAGGAACGCCACCACCAGGTATGCCAACGGAACCTCAAGGATGGTTTCCCGGGCAGGTATCAGTGCTTGTGTTGCGGAGTCGAAGTCGAGAAAGCCTACGGTAAGCGGCAACGTAAAGGCGGTGGCCAACACCAGGATGACGATGCCTTGCGCAGCATGCACTGCCGCCATGAGACCGTTGAAGCGCCGAAGCGAACGGAACCGCCGCATGGTTCGGGATTGCGAAGAAGATTCCATGTCTGTCTTAGAGACTGAAGCTGACCGGGGTGACCGCCCGACGAAAGCCAGGCGGTCACAACATTGGCGCTATGCGCGCCGCAGCTTTGGCCCGATGGCCAGCAGGTAGAGAGCCGCCACGCCTACCAGCGTGAAGACCACCCGCGAGAGCGTGCTGTCGTCGCCGAACAGCTCGGTGACCAGGTTGTATTCGAACAACCCGACCAGGAGCCAATTCAAGCCGCCGACGATGACCAGCAATACTGCCGTCATGTCGAACGCATTGAGCTTGGAATCGGTCGCCATTACGC
>JALYJZ010000031.1:6360-6706 GCA_030775025.1 bacterium | reverse complement strand
CCATAAGTCTCCTTCTGTTTAATTACTCGGAACTGGGCTCATGCCGGAGCAGCCGCGTCGCGAGGACCAGCAGATATCCCAACAACCCGTAGATGATCATCGCTACCAGTGATTCCAATTCCAGCCGCTGGCCGGTATAGCTGTTATAGGTGTCCAGGTTCCCGAAGATGCCCGCGAACGGTGCGATCAGCGGCGCCGTCATGGCGTACCAGAAGTCGACGAACGGAGCGCCGGTCTGGGCTCCGAAGAGCAAGAGGATGAACCGGATCAGGATCAACGTGACGACGACCGCGGTGATGAACCAGATGACGTCCTCGGTCTTGCGCACCTTGCGATCATCCTGCCC
>JALYJZ010000031.1:3827-6350 GCA_030775025.1 bacterium | reverse complement strand
GTGCCGGCGATATCGGTCTCCTCCGTGGTCCTGGTCCGTACTTCTCGAGCCATCGGTTACCCCTTTCGTCCTTTACGCGCGACACTCTTCACGCCTTTGTTGAATCCAGCCATAATCCCGGCGACGGTCGCCAGCGGCCGAAGCAGGTTGGAACTGTACGCGTTGACGGTGTCACCCGCCCGTTCGGCGGCCCCTTTGAGCGGCTCGGCGACATCATGGATCTTCTCTACCAACTGGCGGATCCGACGCGTCAGGACGATCAATGCGACCAGGAGCAGGGAGAGGAGCACCGTCATGGTGATCAGGCCGATCGAGGCGATCCAGAGAATGGCGTTGGGTACTTCGGTCATATGGTTATTAGGTTACCGTGTTTCTACACCGTAACAAGATACAGCCGCTTGGCATCGTGCATTCATACAAAAATGAAAAGCCCCCGAGGGGGCTTTTCATGATCATCAGATGCGTCGGCTACGCGCCAGCGACTTCGTCGTTGCCAGCTTCTTCGCCAGCCTTCTCGCCGGCGTCGTCGCCAGCTTCTTCGCCGGTACCGGCGCCGTCACCGGCGTTTCCGCCAGCTTCGCCACCGTCACTCTCACCGGCGTTGTCTTCGTCACCGGCGGGAGCTGCAGCCTCGTCTCCGCCGTTGTCGTCGGAAACCGGGGCGTCCTGCTGTGCATCTTGATCTTCTTGCAGAAGATTGATCAGCATAAAATGCTCCTCTCTGTTAGTTGATACGACATATGCCGCCAAGTCGCGGCTTGCTTCTATTTTCTCACGCGAAGCAAGTAGGGTGTCAACTGTTGATTATCTAAGTTTTTTAGTAATCAGTTCCGCCACAGCCGTGGCGTCGGCGGCACCCTTGGTCGCTTTCATCACCCTTCCAACGATCACCTGCCGGGCATTTTCGTTGCCGGCTTTGAAATCCGCGACCGGTTTGGGATTGTCCTTGATCGCCGCATCCACGATGGCCTCGATGTCGTCCGCGGCAACCGGTTGGTATCGTTTCAGCAGGGCTTCGCGGCGATCCGAGAAGTGCGTCGCGTCGTCGGTGTTCAGGATTTCTTTCACCCCCTGCCAGGAAATCCGATCGTGGATCAAGAGTCGCGCGAGATCGCTGACCACACCCGGCTCGATCGCGAGCTCTGTGAAGAGGCGTTTCTTGCCGCTCTTCAGGAGCGCCGCATACGGCCCTGTGAGCATCTTAGCGACGGCCCCGGCGGCTTCTCCCGCGTCCTCGACCGCCTGCTCACCGGTGGTCGCTTCTTCGATCCGCTCCTCGAAATAGTTCGCGTTCAGCGGCTCGTCGACGAGATACTCCGCATCTTCTTCGGACAGGCCGTATTCGTCGCGGTACCGTCGCCGTCGCGCGACCGGCAGTTCGGGCAGACTCTCTTGCAACTGTTCCAATCCCAACGCTTCCGGCTCCAACGGCGGGATGTCCGGTTCCGGGAAATAGCGGTAATCATGCGCCTCTTCCTTGCCGCGCTGCGAGACGGTCGTGCCGCTGTCCTCGTTGTAGCCACGCGTCTCGTGCGCCACCGCCGCGCCGTTTTCCAGCAGCCCGGTCTGTCGCTCGATTTCCGCCGCCAGGCCCTTCTCCACGAACCGAAAGCTGTTCAGGTTCTTGAGTTCCGTCTTGGTGCCGAGCCCCTTGGATCCGGCCGGCCGCATCGATATGTTGGCGTCCGCTCGGAGGTGTCCCTTCTCCATGTCGGCGTCGGATACGCCGAGGTAGCGCATCAATCGGCGAAGTTCCTGCAGGAACCGCTTGGCCTCCGCTGGACTCCGAAAGTCGGGCTCAGTGACGATCTCTGCCAACGGCGTACCGGCTCGGTTCAGATCGACCAACGAATAGTCGGCACCCTTGGGGTGGGTCAGCTTGCCGGCGTCTTCCTCAAGATGCAGCCGGGTGATCCCGACTTTCTTGGTGACGACCTTCCCGTCTTCCGGCATGTCGAATTCAAACGTGCCCGGCCCACCCAGCGGTTGGTCGTACTGGGAGATCTGGTAGCCCTTGGGTAAGTCCGGATAAAAGTACTGCTTGCGGTCGAATTTGGAATATTTCGGTATCTTGCAGCCCAGCGCCAACGCTGCCTTGAGCGCCCATTCCACCGCCGTCCGGTTCGGGACCGGGAGCGTCCCGGGAAGTCCCAGGCAGACCGGACAGGTCAGTTCGTTCGGCTGAGCATCGTCGGCCCGGTTGTCGCATCGGCAGAACATCTTCGACTTTGTGCGGAGCTGTACGTGGATTTCGAGGCCGATCACCGGTTCGTAGCGCGCAGCCATCAGAGTGCCCCCAAGTCCTTGAGTGCCCGCTCGAACTTGGCCAGCATCTGCTTGGTCTCGAAGGAGAGGAGCTCCTTGTCCGCCTCGTGCACCACCTGGTTCCGCGTCTTGTGCGCCCGCCACAGGCCGTCGTAATCGGAGAAGCGCGCCCGGCTCGCCCGCAGCCGGTCGGCGAAGGTGTCGCCCGGCACACCAAGGCGCTTCAGGCAGTGGTCCACGAGGGTGTCAGCCTGGACG
>JALYJZ010000031.1:363-3817 GCA_030775025.1 bacterium | reverse complement strand
GCCTGGACGATCGCCTGCCGGAGATGTGCCGGTCCGCCGCGTCCGGCCTGCTGCTGGAGCTCCTGCCAGCGTAGGTGCACAAACCCCTTGTCTTCCGGCGCAAGGTGCCGCGGCAGACGGCGATGCCGGTACACCAGCATCCAGGCACCGAAGACGACGAGCGTCAGCAGGACGACGACCATCCAATCGGCGGGCGTCACGCGGGCCTCCGGGTGTGCCAGTCGTGTTGTTGTTCGTACGCATGAGCCGCTCGCAGGATGGTTTCTTCGCCCCAGTGTGGACCTATCAGCTGGATGCCGATCGGCAGCCCGTGGTCATCGAATCCGCCGGGCACCGAGATCGCCGGCAGTCCCGTCAGGTTCGCGGTGACCGTGAAAATATCGTTCAGATACATGGCCAACGGATCATCGACTTTTTCGCCGACCTTGAACGCGGTCGTGGGGGTGGTCGGGGTGAGCAGGACGTCGACATCCCCGAAGACGTGCTCGAAGTCGCGCGTGATCAGCGTCCGCACCTGCATGGCTTTCTTGTAGTACGCTTCGCGGTACCCGGCGGACAAGGCATAGGTACCGAGCATGATCCGACGCTTCACCTCATCCCCGAACCCGCGGCCGCGGGTCTGGAGGTAGACCTCTTCAAGCGTGCCGCGCCAGTCCGGATCCCGCTCCACGGAATCGCCGAAGCGGATGCCGTCATAGCGGGCCAGGTTGGAAGAAGCCTCCGCCGGCATAACGATGTAGTATGCCGCGATCGCGTATTCGGCATGTGGCAGCGAGACCTCGCGTATCGTCGCGCCCGCGCCCCGCAGGTCGTCGGCCGCAGCCTCGACCGCCTTGCGGACCTCCGGCTGCAACCCGTCTTCGGCCGAATCGAAATACTCCTTCGGCAGGCCCACCGTGAGCCCCTTCACGTCCCCGGCAAGTGCCTTACGGTAATCCGGGACCGGACGATCCACGCTGGTCGCGTCAAGCGGATCATTTCCGGAAAGCACTCCCAGGACGGTCGCCGCATCCGAGACCGTCGTGGTGAGCGTACCGGCCTGATCGAGCGAACTTGCCATGGCGATCAGGCCATACCGGGAGATACGGCCGTAGGTGGGCTTGAGCCCGACGACGCCGCAAAAAGCAGCTGGCTGGCGGACCGACCCACCGGTATCCGTGCCGAGCGCCACCGGCACCGACCGGCTCGCGACCGCGGCCGCGGAACCGCCGGAGCTGCCGCCCGGTACCCGCGCCGGATCCCAGGGGTTCATTGTCTTGCCCAGCGCCGAGGTTTCGGTCGAGGACCCCATCGCGAATTCGTCGAGGTTCGTCTTGCCGTCGATCACCGCGCCAGCCTCCTTGAGCTTGGTAACCACCGTCGCGTCATAGGGGCTCTTGAACGGCTCCAGTATCTTCGAGGCCGCCGTGCTGGCGCGGCCATCGGCCGTGACGATGATGTCCTTCACGGCTACCGGCACTCCCTTAAGACTGCCATCGTCGAGCATCCGCCGTGCCGCTGATATGTCTACGGACTCGGGAGCCGGGCCGAGATACGGACTGGCCTCAATCACGGAATACCCCCTTGACCTTGATGCTCGTTCCTTCCGACGCCGGAGCATCCGTCAGCAAGGCGTCCTGGCGTTCGTTCAGGATCTCGTCGTCCGCCAGGCCGTTTACCTGGCCCGTCGCCTGCGCCATCGGCGGGACGCCATCGGTATCCACCTCGTTCAGCTGCTGCACGTAGCCAAGGATCGTGGATAGCTGCGCCTGATGTGCCACGAGCATCTCGTCACTCAGCCCAAGGCGTGCCAAACGAGCCATCGTTTGCGTGGTTTGTTTGTCGATTTCCACCTTCCCAGCTTAGCGGCTGGGGGAGTCACACTCCACCAGGGTGGTGTCCTGGCCGGCGATTGACGCCTGGTTATTGCCCGGATGCTTGACAAAGTGGCTTAACTAAGGTAATATCTCTCAATCGACTAAATTAGCTACCGATGGATCCCAACCACAAACACGCACAACCATCCTTCGACTTCGACGCCGAGGACCAGGAAGGCCTGCCGCTCGGCGACGTACTTCACAACGCCGACGAAATGGCGGAACATGAAGAAATCGAAGAGGAACTAGGATTATGAGCGCCGAACACGGACCAGATCGTTCCCAGCAGGCTACGCAAGACTCCGAGGCACGGCGCGAGCACGCCGAAGCGGTCGAAGCTTCCCGGCGCAAGCACCGACGCGATGTCAGCGCCACCAAGCGAGGTGCGAAGGTCGCGCGCGGCAGACTGGCGACCGGAGTGGTGGGCGCTATCGCGGCGGCGGCGGGTGCCGGTGAACTGGTCGACCGGCAGATCGAGCACGATACCCTGCGCGGTGAACGGCAAGCCCCGATCGCCGATTCAATCGAACAGCGGACGCAAGAACAGGCTGGTCGCCAAGAAGCGTTCGAACGCATGAAGCGGGACGGCACGATAGACGCCGAAGCGCTACAGCCTGACGCCTCCGCCACGGAAGCCCCCGCGGAAACCGGGCTGACCGGCCGTGACGGCACCGTCGACATCGACGGCGTGACCGGTAGCGTCGAACTGGATCAGGGCGCGGACTACGAGGCCACCTCCGGGATCATCCCGGACGGTGATGCCGAAAGCGGCGGACTCAAATACGAATCTCCGGAGACCGGTTCCGCCGAAGGTGGCGGACTTGCCGCCAGCTGACCGTCGGCTATCCTTCGATCAATTTCTGCAGGCCTGCTTCGTCGATGACCTTCACGCCGAGCTTTTCCGCCGTGGTCAATTTTGAACCGGGGTTCTCTCCCGCCACCAGGTAATCCGTCTCTTTCGAGACGGAACCGGTCGCCTTTCCGCCCTTCGAGCGGATCAACTGCTGGGCTTCTTCCCGGCTCATATCCATCAGGCTGCCCGTGATCACGAACGTCAGTCCTTCGAGCTCGGCGGTCTTCCGGGGACGGGTCGCCCGCACGCCGGCTTCGGCAAGCCGGTCGAGCAACGTCTGGTTCCGCGGTTCGGCCAGCCAGTTTTCGATCGATCGCGCCACCACGTCCCCCACGCCTTCCACCTCGAGCAGCGCGTCCGCGTCCGCCTTCCGGAATTGCTCCAGCGTCTCGAGATAATCGGCCAAATCGAGCGCGGTCTGCAGCCCGACGTGCCGGATCCCGAGCCCGTAGATGAACCTCCCCAGGGGAAGCTGTTTCGCCGCCCGGACGCCCTCGATGACACCGGCAGCCTTCTTTTCGGCGAACTTCTCAAGCGGTTCCAGGTCGCCCGCCGTGAGCGCGAAAAGATCGGCCGGATCACGGACCAGGCCTTCCTCCAGAAGTTGGCGCACCAGTTTCTCGCCGATGCCGTCGATGTCGAACGCATCCTTCGAGACGAAGTGCTCGAGCCGCCCCGCTTCCAGCGCGAAGCAATCCGGGTTCGGGCACCGCGTGACGGCTTCACCCTCGGGCCGCACTAACGG
>JALYJZ010000031.1:0-353 GCA_030775025.1 bacterium | reverse complement strand
GTTCGGACATCGCTTCGGCATCTTGAATATCTTCTCTTCACCCGTGCGGAGTTTCGGCAACGATTGGACGACCTCGGGAATGATGTCGCCAGCCTTCTGTAGGATCACCGTGTCGCCGATCCGGACATCCTTCCGCGCCACCTCGTCTTCGTTATGCAACGTCGCCCGGCTCACGGTGGTACCGGCCACCTGCACCGGCTCCAGCACCACGAACGGCGTGACTGCGCCGGTACGGCCGACGTTCACCCGGATGTCCTCCACCTTCGTCGTCACCTGCTCCGGCGCGAACTTGAACGCCACGTTGCCGCGCGCCGTCTTGCCGGCGACGCCGAGCCTTCGGAAGTGTTTCCGGT
>JALYJZ010000030.1 GCA_030775025.1 bacterium | reverse complement strand
CCTTTGAGAGCAGCGGAATCAGCGCCTGGGCGAACAGGCTCACGGCCAAGATGCCCAGAATGCTGGTCACGAACCGCGTGTCCTCGAAATCGAAGTTGCCGGCGCCGTAGACCAGGCGGACGATCTGGGCGCGGAGCAGCATGATCGCGATGCTCACCGGGATGATCACGAAGAGGATCTTCCGGATTACCGTCACCAGGCTCTCGACGTAGAGGCCCGTCTGCTTGGTCGAGGCCGCCCTGGCCAGCACCGGGAATACCGCCGTGGCGAAACTCGCGCCGACCACCGAGACCGGTACCATCGAAAGACTGGTCGCCAGGAAGAACTGCGAGAGCGCGCCATGCTGGAGCGTCGAGGCGACGATCGTCTCCACCAAATAGTTGATCTGGAGGATTCCCGCCCCGATCGTGGTCGGGATCATCAGCCAGAAGATGCGGCGCACGCCGGGATGGCGGATATGCAGCGACGGCCGGAACGAAAAACCGGTACGGAGTCCTGCCACCAGCTGGATCAGCATCTGGAGGAACGCCCCGGCCGCGACGCCCCAGGCGAGGTAGACCAGGCCGTACTCCGGTGCCAGGAGCGCGCCGCCGATGATGCCGAGGTTATAGAGGAGCGGGGCGGTCGCATAGGCCAGGAACCGCTGGTGCGAATGAAGCACGCTCCCGAAGATGCCGCCGATACCGAAGAAAATTGGAGAAAGCAGCATCACGCGGGTGAGCTCGGTAACCTGGCCGAGCTGTTCGCCGGTGAACCCCGGCGCGACGAGCGGAGCGATCTGCGGTGCGAAGATCCAGGCAAGACCCGCGGTGATGACGAGCAGGATCGTCGCCGCGGTCAGTACCGTCGAGCCAACACGGTTGGCGGTGTCCCTCTGCTTGTTCGCGAGATAACCGGCGAAGACGGGGATGAACGCGGACGAGATCGCCCCGAAGATCAGGACGTTGAAGAGGAAGTCGGGAATCCGGAACGCGGCGAAGTACACGTCGAGTTCCGCCGAGGCACCGAAGCCGGTAGCCAGGATGCGGTCGCGGACCAAGGCCAGTAGCCGACTCACGAAGTAGGCGATGCCAAGCAGCGCCGCCGCGCCGCCGACGCTGGCGGAAAATCCGAAGAACCGGCGGATCGTACCCCGGGCCTGACGGCTCATGTGATTAGCGGTTTGTATCGTTTGTCTGACCATGCGCTCCCAGCGATGGCCTTAGTATACCCTCGCCGGGCCTATCCGTTGCGGACGTAACCGACCAGCTGCTCGAACACCTGACGGCCGGGCGTCAAGGGTTCCGAACCCCCGTTGATCCTGATCCGATCGTAGTGCGGATGCTGGCGGGGTTCGATGGAACGTTCGGGATGGGGCATCATGCCGAGGATCCGGCCGCGGCGGTCCGTGATGCCGGTGATACCCTCCGCCGATCCATTGGGGTTGGCCGGATACGATTCCGTCGGCCTTCCTTCCGCATCCGTATACTGGAATACGATCTGCCGATTTTCCTTGAGCTCCCGTAGTTCTTCGGAAGGAACGACCAACCTGCCTTCACCATGCCGTGCCTGGAACATGAACGAATCGGGCATGTCCTCAAGGAATACGCAGTTGTTATCGGCTTCGTACCCGATGCGGACCCAGCGGCACTCGAACCGGTCCGAATCGTTATGGGCCAGGGTGACGCGCTGCTCGGCGTCGATCGAACCCTCCGGCAGCAAGCCCGACCTGACCAGCACCTGGAATCCGTTACAGATACCGATGACCGGCTTCTCGTCCCGTTCCGTGAAGTCGCGAAGCTGGTCGGCAAGTTGGGTCTCCAGCTCGACGGCAAGCACCTTGCCGGACGCGATGTCGTCGCCGTAGGAGAATCCCCCGGGAATGACCAACGCTTCGTAATCACCCAGGTCCTGCCCTCCCGCTTCCACTTCGGAAACATGGACGCGCTCGGCGGCGGCGGATACCGCTTCGAGTGCCTCGATGGTCTCATGGTCACAGTTCGTGCCTTCCGTGAACAGCACGCCGATCTCCGGACGTGCCTTCATCCCAGTGCCTCCGCAAGCGGACGCTTCCACGCCGCTTTGAGTTCTCTCGTCTCGGCGGAGAACTCATGCCTACCGCCCCGACGGACATGGAGCCATCGGTACGGGACGGTATGGCCGATCGGCCGTACGTAGCGAGCACCCTGGGCACCAAACACGGCCCGGGGATCAGCGGTCCGAGGAAGCTCCACGACGAACCGACCGGCTGTCTCGTTGAACAAGGTGTTTAGTAAGTCCGTCTCCGGATCAAAATCCAGCAACGCGCCGTTGTCTCCTCCGAATGCCATCTCGCTCACCGCTACCGCTAACCCGCCCTCGCTGATGTCGTGGCACGAGAGAACCTCCCCCGTCTTGATCCCACGATGGACGGCCCGAAGCACGTGCGGCAGCTTCTCCAGATCCGTCTTGGGAACGTCGCCGCTCCGTCCGCTTCGGACATCGTGCATGATCGATCCGCCCAGGCCCCCTGTCGGTTCCCCGACCATATACAGCACCGAGTCGTGGCGCTTGAAGTCCGTCGTCATGGCCCGCTCCACGTCGGGAATCTTCCCGAACACCGACATGCAGAGAACCGGCGGAATCTTGATGACCACCTCCTCGCCGGCCAGCCTGCCGCGGTATGTCGAAGAAAGGCTGTCTTTGCCGGAGATCGCCGGCCGCTTCAGCGCGGTCAAGGCATCCGTCAGTCCTTCTACCTGGAGGTGCAGGGAACCTAGCGACTCCCGATCCGGACTCGGAGAAATGAAGTTATCGATCAGCGCGCAGTCGTCGGGATCCCCGCCTGCGGACACGTAGTTGGCCATGGCCTCGGCGACCGCCCACTTGGCGCCCTCGTACGGATCGAGCCGGTTCAGGACGGGGTTGAGCCCGTGCGCCTGGACGATGCCATATTCCTTATCGGGAAACGGACGCATCACCGCGGCATCGTTCGGAGCATCGAGCTGCACGCCACCGTACGGTTCGACGATCGTCCGTCCTTGCACCCCGTGGTCGTACTGGCGGACGACCGGCTCCTTCGAGCAGACGTTGTCGTGTGCCAGTACCGACGTCAGCACGTCGACCCATGCTTCCTCCGTCTCGGGCATGGGCGGCTGCCGCTCCTCGATCCGAGGCGTCTCCCAGCGCGCCTCGATCGTCCGCCGGCCGAATCCTTCGTTAAGAAACTCGTAATCAAGGTCGGCGACCATCGTCTCGCCATGCAGGACCGTCAACCGGTTACTGCCATCGAATTCGCCAAGGTCGGTCGCCTCCGTGCGGTATTTCGCGCAAATCTCGCGGAAACGCTCGAGATGCTCCGGCGCGACGGCCAGCACCATCCGCTCCTGTGATTCGGACAGGAAGATTTCCCAGGGAGATAGCCCTTCGTACTTGAGCGGAGCCCGCTCGAGATGCACCGTGGCCCCGGTCTCTTCGGCCATCTCCCCGATCGCCGAAGAGAAGCCGGCGGCACCGCAATCGGTGATCGCCCGGATCAACCCTTCGTCACGGGCTTCCAGAATCGCGTCCGCGAACCGTTTCTCCTCGATGGGATTACCAATCTGTACCGCCTGGGCGTCCACCGTCGCCGTCCGCTCCGTCATGTCCACCGAGGACATCGTCGCACCGTGCAGGCCGTCCCGGCCGGTCCGACCGCCGACCGCGACGACCCGGTCGCCGCTCAACGGCTCTCCCTTCTCCGCCCGTTCGATCGGAATCAGTCCGTAGGCCCCGACGATCACCGTCGGCTTCACGAAGTCCGGGTGACGGTGCTCGGAGCCGTTGTTGGTGGGAATTCCCATGCGGTTGCCGTAGTACTCGACGCCGCGATACACGTTCCGAGCGATGTAATCCGGCGGAAGCACTCCTTCGGGAACCGCTTCGGCCGGCGTATCGTTCGGCTGGAAGCAGAACATATCGGTCGAACTGATCACCTCGGCTCCTTGGCCGGTGCCGACGATATCCCGAAGTACCCCGCCCGTTCCGGTCGACGCACCGCCGAACGGTTCGATGCCGGACGGACTGTTGTGCGTCTCCACCTTGCCCAACACGGCCCAGCGGTCATCCAGGGCATAGACTCCGGCGTTGTCCACGAACGCGGATACCACCTTGTCGCCATAGAAACGCTCCGACGTGGTCCGGATGCGGTCCATCAGCGAGGGAACCTCTGTCCGCGCCCCGCTCTCCGGATCCTCGACGATCATCCGGGCCTTGAACGTCTTATGTCCGCAGTGCTCGCTTTCGCGGCCGGCGATGATCTCCAGTTCGCAATCGGTAGGTTCCCGCCCTTCTTTCCTGAAGTACTCCTGGATGACGCGCATCTCGTCGCCGTCGAGCTGGAGCGCCATTTCCTTGGAAAGCTCCTCAAGCTCCCGGGGGGACTTTTCCCGTACCGGGACGCTTCGGACGGGGCCGGTCTCACCGGTGATGCGAAGCGTCTCGGGACGGGGAGGATTGGCCCGTTGCACGGTCTCGTTGACCAGTTCCCGCCGGACCAGCCGCTCGACCGCCGCGGCCGAAACATCTCCCTGGAAATGGTATTCCGTGCTGGAGTCCGCGGCAGTCGGCTTCACGCCGAGATCGGCGGCCGCCTTCAGCAGTGAGGCGACTTCGGGATTCATGGCGCCGGGTTGCATGGCGACTTCCACCACGCGGCGGTCCTCGGGATCCCGGTACTGGTCCAACGCGCAATCCTCGGTAATCGGGTCGCTCAGGAGCCGTTCTGCCAGTAGGATCGCTTCTTCGTCGGAAATACCCTCGAACCGGAAGATCCGGCTCGTCCCCACGGCCTCGATACCTTCGATCCCCAGCCGTTCCGCTTCTTCACGAACGGCCCGCCCTTCGGGACTCTCGCCTTCGGTGCCGACTCTGATTTCGTGGATTCCCATATAAGAAACGGGGCTTCATAGCCCCTTATCCCTGATTATACATAGCCGGTGACGGGTGTCCCGGGAACTAGCGGCGCGCGGCTTTCCGCTTCGCCTTCTTCGCTTCCTTCATCCGCGGCGCGTCGGGAAAGAGCTTGTCGTACTCCTCACCTTCGATCGTCTCGTCCTTGATCAGCTTCTCGGCGAGCATGTCGAGCTTCCCTCGGTGCTTCCGGATGGTGGACTGCGCCTTGGCGTAGCCGGTATCGATCAGCCGTTTCACCTCGGCGTCGATTTCCGCCGCGACCTTCTCGGAGTAATGCTTCTGCTCATGGAGTTCGCGGCCCAGGAAGACCATCTCCTCCTTTTCGCGATACGCGACCGGCCCGAGCTTGTCGCTCATGCCGTAATCGACGACCATCCGCCGCGCAAGGTCGGTCGCCTTCTGGATGTCACTGGAGGCACCGGTCGTGGTCTCCTTGAAGACCTCCCGCTCCGCGGCGTTGCCGGCCAGCATCGCGGCCAATTGGTCCTCGAAGTCCGGCTTGGCATGGAGGACGCGGTCCTCGTCCGGCAGGTACCAGGTGTAGCCACCCGCGGACCCACGGCTGATGATGCTCACCTTGTGGACCGGATCGGTCCGGGGTAGGTAGGTCGCGACCAGTGCGTGCCCAGCCTCGTGGTAGGCGGTGATCCGCTTCTCCCGGTCGCTCATCACGCGGCTCCGGCGTTCCGGGCCGAGCATGACCTTCTCGATGCTTTCGGTGAGCTCCGCCTGGCCGACCTTCTTCTTGTCGCGCCGCGCGGCCAGGATCGCCGCCTCGTTGAAGAGGTTCTTAAGGTCGGCACCGGCGAACCCGGGCGTCTGCTTGGCCACCGTCTGCAGGTCCAGTCCCTTCTCGAGCGGCTTACCCTTGGCGTGGACTTCCAGGATCTGCTTGCGTTCCTTCACATCGGGACGGTCGAGCAACACGCGACGGTCAAAGCGGCCGGGGCGGAGCAACGCCGGGTCGAGCACGTCCGGCCGGTTGGTCGCCGCCATCACGATCACGTTGGTGCCCTGTTCGAAGCCGTCCATCTCGGTGAGGATCTGGTTGAGCGTCTGCTCGCGTTCGTCGTGGCTGCCGCCGAGCCCGGCGCCGCGCTGGCGGCCGACCGCATCGATCTCGTCGATGAAGATGATACACGGCGCGTTCCGCTTGGCCTTGGCGAAGAGGTCGCGGACCCGGCTGGCACCGACCCCCACGAACATCTCGACGAAGTCGGAACCGGAGATCGAGAAGAACGGCACGTCGGCCTCGCCGGCTACGGCCCGGGCCAGCAACGTCTTGCCGGTACCCGGCGGACCGACCAGCAGGACGCCCTTCGGAATCTCCGCGCCGAGCTGCGAGAACTTGGCCGGGTACTTCAGGAACTCGACTACTTCTTCAAGCTCCACCTTCGCCTCTGCAACCCCGGCGACATCCTTGAACGTCACTTTCGACTTACGTTCCGCGTTGAAGAGCCGCGCCTTGCTCCGGCCGAACGAAAGCGCCTGGTTGTTACCGGATTGAGCCTGCCGAAGCATGAAGAACAGGAAGAAGCCGATCAGAAGCAGTGGGACCAGGAAACTCGCCAGGTTGATCCAGACGGAATAATCAGAAGCGCCCTTTTCCTCGATCTCGACTTTGGCCAACTGGCTTTCCGTCACGCCGAAACTGGCCAGGTACTCGGGCAGCGACTGGCCGGTATACTCCGACGTTTCGGTCGAACCGTCGGTCAGCTTGACCGTCAACTTACGTCCGCTGGTCTCGATACGATCCGCCTGTCCCGTCTTCACCTGCTCGACGACCCGCGTGACCGGTACCTCCTCGGCGGAAGTCCGGCCCGCGCCGGTAGCCGAATAC
>JALYJZ010000029.1:6268-6762 GCA_030775025.1 bacterium | reverse complement strand
TGGCGTAGGCACGGCGTCCGTGCCGGCCGGGACGTCCAGCGGCACCCACGAGGCTACGGAAGTGCGGGACGGCGACCGTCGGTGGAACGGCCAGGGCGTCCGTAAAGCCGTGAGTCACGTGAACGTGGAGATCGCGCGGGCACTCCAGGGTGCCGATGCCACCGACCAGACGGCGATCGACGCACGGTTGCAGGAGCTGGACGGGGCCAAGCGTTCCGGCCTCGGCGCCAACGCGCTGTTAGCGGTAAGCATGGCCACGCTGCTGGCTGCGGCCGATGCCGCGAAAGAGCCGCTCTGGCGCCACGTCGCGGAAGGCGAGCCCCGCTCGCTTCCCGTTCCGATGCTCAACGTCCTGAACGGCGGCGCGCACGCCGACAACGGCCTCTCGATCCAGGAATTCATGATCCTGCCGCTCGGGTTCGACACGTTCTCCGAAGCGCTCCGTGCCGGGGCGGAGACGTACCGCGCGCTTTATGACATCCTCGTCGATCGCG
>JALYJZ010000029.1:0-6258 GCA_030775025.1 bacterium | reverse complement strand
AACTGGACGGGCACCACGATACGCTTGATCTCTTGCTTCTGGCGATCGAGCGCGCCGGGTATCGCCCTGGGGAACAGATCGCGCTTGCGCTCGACGTGGCGGCATCAGAATTGTACCGGGGCGGTGGCTATCGTTTCGACGGGCACACCCTGAGCGCAGAACAACTGGCCATCGAGTATGAGACGCTGACGCAGCGGTACCCGCTGGTCTCGTTGGAGGATCCGTATGCCGAGGACGATTGGGACGGCTGGAAGGCATTGAAAGACCGAGTCACGACCCAGGTCGTCGGTGACGACCTGACGGTCACGAATGCCAAGCGGATCACCAGGGCCGCGGCCGAAGCCGGCATCTCGGGCGTGATCTTGAAGCCGAACCAGGCCGGGACGTACACCGAGGCCGCGGCCGCCCGCCGCGCCGCCGCGGAGCAGGGACTGGCGGCGATCGCCAGCCACCGTTCCCGTGAGACGACGGATGCCTGGATCGCCGACTTGGCGGTCGGGTGGGAAGCAGGCTTCATCAAAGCCGGCGCTCCGGCACGCGGGGAGCGCGTCGCAAAGTACAATCGGCTGCTGGCCATCGAGCAGGCGATCGGCAGCCAGGCCGTCTATCCCGGCCGGAAGGCCCTCGTGACCACGGAGGCGGGACATGCCTGAGCGCCGCCCGGTCGCGATGCTGGTCTTAGACGGCTGGGGGATCTCCCCGGTCACGGAGGGAAACGCGATCTCCAGTGCCCGGACACCCAACATGCACCGATTACTCCAGGATTGTCCCTCGATGGCGCTCCAGGCGGCCGGGACCGCCGTCGGTCTGCCGTGGGGAGAGGCCGGTAATTCCGAGGTCGGCCATCTCAACCTTGGCGCGGGCCGGATCGTCTTCCAGGAGGTCCCAGCGATCGCGACCGCGCTGGCCAGCGGTTCGTTCTTCCAGAACCAGGTGTTCATCGACGCCGTGGAACATGTGCAGAAGCACGATTCCTCGCTGCACTTCATCGGGGCGCTGAGCCCGGAAGAGGGCAGCAAGGGGCTGGAGCACGTCCGGGCGCTGCTGGAGCTCGCCAAGCAACAGGGCTTCCCGAACGTCTACGTCCATGTCCTGCTCGACAAGGAAGGGCAGGTAGAGAAGAGCATGGACAAGTATCTCGAACAGCTCGCCAAGATCATCGCCGAAGTGGGCGTGGGCACGATCGCTACCATTTCCGGCGAATACTACGCGATGGACCGTGAGAAACGGTGGGAACATACGGCCCGGGCATACAGCCTGATGGTGGCCGGCAAGGGTCCCCAAGCTTCCGGCGTGGGAGAGGTGCTCGACCAAGCGCGGGCCGCGGATACGCCGACGGAGTATATCGAACCGACCCGGATCGGTGAACCGCCGACGATCGGCAACGATGATTCGATCATCTTCTTCAACTACCGACCGGAACGCAGCCGGCAGTTGGCGAAGGCGTTCGTGGCGCCGTACTTCGGCCAGTTCGAGCATGGCGAGCCGCTCAAGAACCTCTATCTGGTGACGATGAGTTCGTTCGCCGATGACTTGAGCGTGAAGGCGGCGTTCGCCGCGGAGAAGCTGTCCGACACCCTGGGAGAGACGGTTTCCAAGGCGGGGCTGACCCAGTACCGGGTCGCCGAGAACGAGAAGTTCGCGCATATCACCACGTTCCTGAACGGCGGACATGACCAACCGTTCCCCGGCGAGCGGGACGAGAAGGTGCCATCGCCCGAGGTGCGTGGCTACGATGAGCGACCGGAGATGGCGGCGGCCCAGGTGACCGAGAAACTGGTCGCGGCGATCACTGCCAAGTCCGCCGACCTGTACGTCGCCAACTACGCGAATCTCGACATGGTCGGTCATACCGGGAACTTCGAAGCGGCCGTCCGGGCCGCCGAAGCGCTGGATGTGGAGATCGGCAAAGTGATACAGGCTTGCGAAGCGCAGGGGGTTACGGTGCTGATTACCGCCGACCACGGGAATGCCGAACAGATGACCAGTGCACGGACCGGGGTCAGCAACGTCGACCACTCGAACAACCCGGTGCCGATGATTCTGATCAGCTCCGACGGCCTGGCGCTTTCCGGCCAGGACCGCTCGATCATGGACGGCAGCCTCCCCTCCGGCATGCTGGCGGATGTGGCTCCGACGGTGCTCGACCTGTTGAATATCCCCAAGCCGGAAGCGATGACCGGTTATAGCCTTTTGGAACGGTCGGAGGGGCCGTTCCTGACATAAGGAACGATGAAGAAGGCTTCCGGACAGCCAGCCTCTCCCGCGGACCGACGCCGGCTGGTACTGGTGATACTGGACGGCTGGGGACATTCCCCCGTCTTCGAGGGCAACGCCATTGCCAACGCTCGGACGGGACATTTCGCCCGGCTGTGGCAGGAAAATCCTCATACGTTGCTCCAGGCGTCCGGCGAAGCGGTCGGTCTGCCGTGGGGCGAAATGGGAAATTCCGAAGTCGGCCACCTGAACATCGGCGCCGGACGGGTCGTGCCCCAGGACCTGCCACGGGTATCCGCCGCGATCGCGGACGGCTCGTTCTATGAGAACGACGCGTTGAAAGCGGCGTGCGAGCATGCCCGGAACGCGTCCGGAACCCTGCATCTGATCGGCCTGGCCTCGTCGGGTGGCGTGCATGCGCACTTGCGCCATCTGATCGCCATGCTCGACCTCGCGCGCCGCGAGAAAGTGAAGGACGTGGCGCTCCACATCTTCGCCGACGGCCGGGATACGCCGCCGAAAGCGATTCTGGATTCGCTCAAGAAGCTCGAGGGCGAGATTGCCAACACTGGTGTGGGGAAAATCCGCACCATCTGTGGTCGGTACTACGCCATGGACCGTGACAACCGCTGGGACCGGACCCGTAAGGCGTTCGAAGCGATCGCGTTAGGGAAGGGGCCGGCGGCACCGAGCGTGGAAGTGGCGATCTCCCAGGCCTACCAGCAAGGACTGACGGATGAATTCATCGAACCGACCGTGATCCTGCGGGACGGCGAAAAGCCCCAACCGCTCCGGAGCACTGACTCCGCGATCTTCTTCAACTTCCGTTCCGACCGGATCCGCCAGCTCGCGGAGTCGATCGCGCATGCCCAGTTCGAGCGGTTTCCCCGCAAGGACTACGTCGGTCCGGGGTACGTGTCCACGTTGACCCAGTATGAACCGAACCTGCCAGTCCACGTGGCGTTCTTCCCGCAGAACGTCGAAGATCCGCTAGCCAAGGTGCTTTCGGATGCGGGTATCCGCCAATTTCACATCGCGGAGACCGAAAAGTATCCACATGCCACGTTCTTCCTGAATGGCGGGCACGAGGAGCCGTATCCGCTCGAAGAGCGGCTGCTGATTCCCTCCCCGCAGATCGCCACGTACGATAAGGAACCGGCGATGAGCGCGAAAGAGATTACGGCCGAACTGGTCAAACGGATCGGCGACGAGGCCTACGGATTCATCATGGTCAACTTCGCCAACCCGGACATGGTCGGCCACACTGGCAACTTCGAGGCCACGGTCAAGGCGGTCGAGACCATCGACAAGAGCCTCGGAGAGATCGCCGAGGCCAGCCGTAAGGCGGGCGCGTACCTGATCATCACTTCCGACCATGGCAACGCGGAACAGATGGTCAACTTCGCGAACGGCGTGCCGGACAAGGAACATACGACCAATCCCGTGCCACTGATCATCTGCCCGCCGGAATCCGAGGGTCCGGGCACGTTGCTGGCCTCGGGCCGCCTGACCATGGAAAAGGAAACGGCCGCGACTGGACTGCTCGGAGACGTAGCACCTACCGCGCTCAAGCTGATGGGCGTCCCGATACCATCGGGGATGGAAGGATACGGACTGGCCTGAGCGGAGTGTCCTGTTCGCCGCCGTCCCTGCTCGGTAAGCTAGGGGCATGGCGAATCCCGACATCCGGCTTCCTGCCGGCGTCCGGTGGGTAATGGACGAGCTCGTGAAAGCGGGTTTCGAAGCATATGCCGTCGGCGGCGGCGTCCGGGACCTGCTGCTCGGGCGCGAGCCGAAGGACTGGGACGTCGCCACTCCGGCGACTCCCGAAGTGATCCAGCGGATATTCCCGAACGCCGTGTACGCCAACCGATACGGGACCGTCGGTGTGCGGCACGGAAAGGCGACTTACGAAGTGACGACCTACCGGGCGGAAACGGAGTACCGGGACGCCCGGCACCCGGAGAAAGTCGTGTTCGTGAAGCGGCTCGAGGACGACCTTGCCCGCCGGGACTTCACGGTGAACGCGATGGCGACTGACGGCCGGAAGCTAGTTGACCCGTTCGAGGGGCAAGCCGACCTACAGGCCAGGGTAATCCGCGCGGTCGGTAACCCGGATGAACGGTTCAAAGAAGACGCGTTGCGCCTGATCCGGGCGGTCCGGTTCGCGGCCCAGCTCGGGTTCACGGTCGAACCGAAGACGCTGGCGGCGGTCCGGGCGAACGCGGAACGATTGCAGCACATCTCCGCCGAGCGGATCCGTGACGAGTTCCTGGGTATCCTGGCTTCGGGCCGGCCGGCCGAGGGCGTGCGGCTGCTCCTGGAAACCAGACTGCTCGAACGGTTCCTGCCGGAATTGCTGGAGGGCGCCGACCTCGACCAGCCGAAGCACCATAAGTACCCGGTACTCGAACACAATCTCCGATCACTCGCCCATACCCCGGGCACGGACCCGCTGGTCCGCCTCGCGGCGCTTCTGCATGACGTGGGCAAGCCCCGAAGCGCCCGTGGCTCCGGGGCCGACCGGACGTTCCACGGTCACGAAGTGATCGGTGCCAGGATGACCAAGGAAATCATGCGGCGGCTCCGTTTCTCAAACGACGATCTGAAACGGGTGACCAACCTCGTCCGGCACCACATGTTCCTCTTCCAGTTCGAATCCACGGACAAGGCCGTCCGGAGGATCGTGCGGCGGGTGGGACCGGAGAACGTCGACGACCTGATCGCGCTCCGGGTCGGTGACCGGCTCGGGTCAGGCTGTAAGATCGGGCTCACCAAAAAGCTCCAGCTGTTCAAGGAGCGCTCGCTGGAAGTGCAGAAGGAACCGATCTCCACGCGGATGCTGAAGATCAACGGGCACGACCTGATGAAAGAGCTAGGCATGCAGCCAGGGCCGGAAATCGGCCGGACCTTGGACGCTCTGCTCGAGGAAGTCCTCGACGACCCGCAGCGGAACACTCGGGAATACCTCCTAGAGCAGGCCAGGAAACTGCATGCGGCAGGTTCCTGACAGTTGCCTGACCAGGTGCCGGGATACTAGAGTGGAACGGTAACCTATTTTATCTATGGCGAAGAAGGGGAAAACCAGCGACGTGAACATCAAGGAAACTCCCGACGAGGAGTACTTCGACCGGCAGAGCGATCCCTACGTACTGCCGCCGGAGCTTAACGTCACCGTCCGTGACGGATTCCGGTTCGGGATCGGCCTGATCCTGGCGATGCTGGTCTTCTGGGCCTTGGCTGCGGCCGGGACGGTGCTTTTCTTCAGCCTGGGATTGGTAAACTAGAGCCATGCCAGAAGTGACGATCACCAGCGAGAATTTCACGAAGGAGGTCGAGAAGGCCGACAAGCCGATGCTCGTGGACTTCTGGGCGGAGTGGTGCGGCCCCTGCAAGGTGCTCGACCCGATCGTCGATGCCATCGCCGATGAACAGAAGGACCGGCTGGCCGTCGGCAAGATCAACGTGGACGAACAGCAGGGACTGGCGCAGCAATTCGGTGTGATGAGCATCCCGACCCTGATCCTGTTCAAGGACGGCCTACCGGTCGAGACGATCATCGGCGTACTGCCGAAGCCGGAACTCGAGGGCAAACTGACGCCGCATCTCTAGGCCACGGACGACGACGTGACAGGGAAAACAGATACCAAGGACCGCTACGACATCGCCATCATCGGTGCGGGGCCCGCAGGCCTGGCGGCGTCCGTGTATGCGTCACGCTACAAGCTGAGCAATATCGTGATCGGTCCGGAGCTCGGCGGTTACGTCTCGACGACCCACCTGGTCGAGGACTATCTGGGATTCGAGTCGGTCAGCGGCATGGACCTCGCCACGTCCTTCGGGGACCATGCGAAGACCTATGACGAAGCCGCGTTCCTGCCCGAAAAGGTCACCGGCGTATCCCGGGACGGCGATTTGTTCCACCTGAAAGGCTGGGCGGGCGCGGAGCTGTCGGCGCGGGCGGTGCTGTTCGGCACCGGCAGCGTGCATAACAACCTCGGCGTGCCGGGCGAAAAGGTATTCGAGGGCAAAGGGGTGTCG
>JALYJZ010000028.1 GCA_030775025.1 bacterium | reverse complement strand
TATCAAGAGTGTGACATTTCGAATAGAGGGCTCGTCGGCATACGGCTACCTGCGTGGCGAGTCGGGCATCCATCGGCTCGTGCGGCAGTCGCCGTTCAATGCCAAGAGCCTTCGGCAGACGTCGTTCGCCCGAGTGGAGGTGCTTCCGGACTTGCCATCACATGCCGTCGAGCTGGATGAGAAGGATTTGCGGATCGATACCTATCGGGCGTCGGGCGCCGGGGGGCAGCACGTGAACAAGACAGATTCGGCGGTACGGATCACCCATCTGCCGACCGGTCTGATATCCCAATGTCAGAACGAACGTTCCCAGGCGCAGAACAAGGAGGCGGCGATGAAGATCCTCTACGGCAAACTCTTGGCGCTAGCCGAGACACAACAGAAGGCGGACCTGAGGAAGCTCGAGACCAGCGATACGGCGGCATGGGGGAACCAGATCCGCTCGTATGTCCTGCATCCCTACAAGCAGGTAAAGGACGTCCGTACTCGCGTCGAACGATCGGATCCCGATGCCGTGCTCGAGGGCGACCTCGACGACTTCATCGAAGCGGAACTCCGGTTACCCCGCTAGGAGGGCGGCGGCCTTGCCGACCACTTCGCTCGGGGTGAAGTTGGATTTGAGCAGATAGTCGGCCGCGCCGAGCGCCATCCCGCGGTCGATGTAATCCTGGTCGCCGACGTTCGAGAGCAGGACGACCTTCACGTCCTTCGTCTCTTCGTCCTGCTTCAGCTCCTCAAGCACCTGGATGCCGCTTTTCTTCGGCATCATGATGTCGAGTAATACGAGGTCCGGTTCATGCTGGCGGATCAAGGCGATACCTTCGTCACCGTCCAACGCGTGGAAGATGTCGTATCCTTCCCGCTGGAACTTCTGGAGGTACATCTCCGCCAGGACGGAGTCATCTTCGATGAGGACGATTTTCTTTTTGTCTGCCATCGGCCTCATTGTCCCACGCGGACAAGCGCGTTGACAAACCTTCTAAAAGATGGTATGGTTAAGCAATTTTATGGATGCCGCGCTCACCAGTCTCGGATTATTGCTGGCGGTCACGCTGATCGTCATCCTGGTCATACGTCTCCGTGCGCTGGCGCGGCGGCTCCGTTCCCGGGACTTGGCAGTCAAGCGGGACCTCGGGCGGATCCGGCAGATCGATCGGATGCTTTTGGCGAACCTGTCCCTCGGGTACATTGCCCAGGAAGTGGCGAACGTCTTTGCCGACCACCGGGCCGTGCTTGGCGGCGCCGTCCAGCGGGCCAACCGGGACGGTACGCTGGAAGTCCTGGCCGTCTCGGACGAACTCAAGCGGACGGGGAACCGGGGACTCGGCGTGCTGGCACACAAGGTGCAGAGCGGAGTCGAGCTGGAGCGCAGCGGTTCGCTGATCGTCCGGGCGATCAACCAACGACAGATTATGGTGGGGGAACGGCTGCGGGACGTGGATGTGCCTGCGCTTACTTCCGAGCAGGCCGATAAGATCCAAGAACGCCTGGGGGTCCATAGTGTCGCGGTCTATCCGGTGATGGCTAACGAGCGGGTCTATGGAGCCGTGACGTACTACCTCCGATCCTCGTATGAGAATCTCGGCGAACGGGCCAAGGAAACGTTGCAGGCCATGACCGATGGCGTGGCCGTGGCGATGGTGAACGCCAGCCTGTTGACGGAGATCGACACGGTGAACCAGCGGTTGACCCAGGCCAACGCCAACCTCAAGCGGGCGGACGAGACCAAGGATGAATTCGTCTCGATCGCTTCACACCAGCTCCGCGGCCCGCTGACAGCGATCCGCGGGTACCTGGCGATGCTCGAGGATGGTGATTTCGGCAAAGTCCCCGATCGTCAGCGTCCCGTCGTGGAACAGATCTCCGAAAGTACGAACGAGGTGATCAACATCCTGAACGACATGCTCTCCGTCTCGCGGATCAACGCGCAACGGTTCGAGCTGACACCCAGCCCGATCCGTCTCGAAGATGTGGCCCGCGACGTCAGCCGGGAATTCGAGTCCCTCGCCAAGAAGAAGGGATTGAAACTTGCCTTGGAGCTGCCGGACCAGCCGATCGGACAGTTGAACCTTGACGGTCTCCGCATCCGCCAGGCGATCGTGAACTTCGTGGATAACGCGATCAAGTACACCCAGAAGGGTACGGTACGGATCTCGATCGCCCTGGAGAAGGACGAAGCGTTCTTCCGTGTCCGGGATAACGGTATCGGGATCTCGTCGGAAGACCGGCACAAGATGTTCACCAAGTTCTTCCGGGCGGACAACGCCCGGAACGTCCTGGCGTCCGGTACCGGCTTGGGACTGTTCGTCGCCCGCCGGATCGTGGAGGCCCACGGCGGCAGCGTGATCATGGAAAGCGAACTCGGCAAGGGGAGCACGTTCGGATTCAGCCTGCCACTTCCCCCGGTCCGCGGCGGCGGTCCGGAGCCTGTCGATCGCCGGACTGCCCCGGCGGCTACCGCCAAGAACTGATTACTGGCCGATATCGATCTGCTTGCCGCCCCGGGCGGCCGCCTTGCCCTCGGACGAATCCGATGCCTCTTCGGTCTCCGCCGCGGCCTTCGGGAGACTCAGAACGAACGCGTTGCCGGTATTGGTGCCGGTTACCGAGAACCGGGCATGGTGGGCCTCGATGATCTGCTGGGCGATGTAGTAGCCGATGCCTTCTTCGAAGCCCTGGGCGCCGACATAGTCGAAGACGTTCTGCTGCTGGTCGCGGGCCAGGGGCGCTCCCTGGTTCTCGATCCGGAACTCGACCTCGGGGGCGGTTTCCTGGAGGTTGAAGGTGACCTCGCTCTTCGGCGCGGCGGTCCGGGCGGCGGTGTTGGCGATCATCGAGAGCAGGCGGCTTACCTCCGTGACGTCCACTTCGATCTCGGCATCCGTACCCGGTGTGCCGGCATCGAGCTTGCGTGATGATTCGGCGACCGTCGCGGCAAGCTTGTCGGAAACTCCCGTAAACAGTTTTTTCGCGGCGATCCGCTGCTTACGCACGGCGATTTTCTCCTCGGAGAGGGTCTCGATCCGAGCCATGTCCTCGATGATTCGGAGCAGCTTGTTGGCGCTGTCCAGGATCGTCTGTACTTTGCTGAGCGCGTCCTTGGGGAGCTTGCCGGCGTCTCCCGAAAGGAGCAGGTCAGCGTAACCCTTCATGGCGGTGATCGGCGCCCGGAGTTCGAATGAGGAGAGATTCACGAGCCGTTTCCGGAGTTCCTTCTCCGCTTGTTCGGTCGTGGCGTCGAGCAGGGTCACCACCTGGTATCCGGGCGGATGGGTGAGGGAGCGTTTAGCAGCATAGGCTGGCGTCAGCGTGCCGTCCTGGGCCGTGACCGTGCCCTGGCGCTTACGTTCGGTCAGTTTGAGCGGCTTGCCGTCCTGGACTATCGAAAGCACCGTCTCGAGGGGTTGGTGGAACGACGATCGTCCTTCCCAGCCGGTCATCGTCGCGAACGACTGGTTGGAATATTCGACGTTACCGTCCGGATCCACCAGGGCCACTCCTTCATCGAGGTGCTGTCCGAACTCTTCCCAAAGCTTGAAGCGGTCGGCGGCTTCTTCGGTGGTCTGCTTGATCGCATCCTGCGCACCGGCCTGCCGGAACAGGGACCGGATCAGCAGTACGAGGGTGATGAGGAACGCACCAGCGAAGATGAATGTAAGCGGGTCCACGCCGCCAGTCTACAGGTCGTGGCCGCCGGCCACTAGCTCGCATGGTGCCGGCACTTTGCGGTCGGAGCCATGCGTCCGGCACAATGGAGTGGGCCGGGGTGGCGGAACTGGCATACGCGACGGACTCAAAATCCGTTGCCCGCAAGGGCTTGTGGGTTCGAATCCCACCCCCGGCACCGTTTGCCGCCGGTAATCCGGCGTCGTAGGGTTAAATCGATGGAGTCATCCGAGGTCACATATCAGGACCAGGTCCCTACGCGCCGGCCCCGACGCAACCCGGCCGACGTGCTCTGGCGGTTCACGAAAGGCATCTTCCCGCTGATATTGATTGGTGTGGCCGTCTACGTCGTCTTTAATTTCCCGGCGCTCTGGACGCGACTGACCTTCATGGTCAGCAGTCCGGACAGCGCTTCGGCGGCGACGCTGCCGGAGGTGATCCGCACCGGGGCCTTACCTGGCGGCGGCAACGGTACCGGCGACGGCCAGGGAAGCGTGCCTTGCCGGGGGAACATCCCGTACGACAGCAACGGCCGACCGCGCGCCATCTGCGACAATTACATCTACATACCGCGTATCCGAGTGGCGGCCCCGATCGTCCGTCCGGCTTCCACGTCGGAGGCGGTGATCAACGACGCGTTGCTCCGTGGCGTGATCAAGTATCCCGGGACCGCCGATCCCGGAGAGCGAGGTAACGTGTTCCTGACCGGGCACAGCTCCTATTACTGGTGGGTGGACACCGATTATCGGAACGTCTTCGCGCTAGTGCCCGAGCTTCGCGTGGGGGACGAGATCGTCGTGTACCACCGGGGCAAACGGTACCTGTATCGTACGCACCGGACTTTCGAGGTATCCCCCAATCAGACCGACGTCCTGAAGCCGACCCGGGAATCGATGGTGACGCTCTCGACCTGTGTGCCGGTAGGTACCAGTTACCGTCGGATTATCATCCGGGCCCGGCAGGTGAGTCCTTCCCAGTCCTCGAACGTGGCGCCCAGTGGATCGGCCGAAACACCTGCCCGGTTGCCGGGCGTCCGCTAAGAAGCCGTCAAGAATCCTTGAGGTTGATCCGGATCAGCCGGCCGGTCACGCGATCGGTAGTGATGACCATGTCCAAGGCGAGCACCACCGGTTCACTGCCGGCCTGACGTGCCACGACCCGGTCGTTGGTGCCGTCCCGGGCGATCGCATGAAGGTCGTCACCGCGACGGTAGAGTAGGTAGGACCCGTCGGCGAACGGATAGATCCGTTCCGGCGGATCGGCCAGGCGGGTAACCAGACGGTCCTTGCCGGAATCGAGCTCCAGCAGGTGGAGTTCACTGGCGGTCCGGTAGGCAAGATGACGGCCGCCCTGCTCCAGGGCCGCTTGGACGAATCCTTGTCCGAGCTTCCGCTGGCGGCCATCGCGCAGGAGTCCGAACGAGCCATCACGGCTTTCGGCCAGCACGGCCTCCGTACTTGTCGCCGCCAAGGATACGACCGTCTCGGTCCCAGGTATCCGCCTCTCCGCCCCATTCGGTCCGATCCGCGTGACACCTCGCACGTCGAGGATATACACCGCATCCTTTGCTTCGGCCCACGCCCGCGGAGCCGTGGCTACCGTCTTCGCAGCCGATCCGTCCGCGGCTTGGATTTGGATCCGGCTGCCTCTTACGGTGAGTACGCGATCGTCGATGAAGCGTCCGTCCGTCCCGGGCAGTTCCCTGGTCTGGCCCCCTTCATGTTCGAATACGTTGGTGTGGTTGCTGCCGCTGAGCAGGACCCGGTTCCCGTTTTCACTGATCGCCAACGAGCGTGGCTTGGCCAGCGTGGCGGGGAGGGCCGCAATGGTGCGGGATGTTCCGGCACCCAGGTCGATCGATTCCAGCCGGTATTGTCCACCGTGCCGCGTGACCGCCGCCGCGCTCCGTCCATCGGACGAGATCGCCACCCGGCTGACGGCTCCTTCGGTCAGGAACGTGCGCTGCGGTGATTCCGGAAAGAGGGTGATGGATTCGATCACTGCTTCGCCGGGGTCGATCCGAACCGTCTTCCGCCAAGGCAGCCGCCCGTCCTTCCGGACCTCCACGTCGTATGTTCCCGGCCGGAGCGAAAGGCGTGCATCCGTCCGTTTGCTATCCGGTTCGCCGTCGACCAGGATCTCGGCGGGATTAGGATCCGATTGCAGAGCGAGCAATCCTCGCTTGTGCAGGGTTCCGGAATCGAAGTCGATGGCGTATCCCCGGGTAACCAGCAGGGCGGTCGTCGCACCGATCAAGAATAGGACGAGCGTGAGTATGTAGACCGTGAACCGGGGCCGATAGCGGTGGCGGGGAGGCATGCCCTATAGGATAGCTCATTCGAAACCATTCTCGTGAGCGAAAGTGTGCGGTAGACTGGAGTCCGTATGGGTTCAATCGTCCAAATCATCGGTCCCGTCGTGGACATCCGTTTCTCGGGAAAACTTCCCGAGATCCACGAAGCGCTCGTCATCCCCGGCTCGGACCTGACGCTGGAGGTGCAGCAGCACCTCGGTTCCGGGGTCGTCCGGGCGGTCGCGATGTCGTCCACCGAAGGGCTGGTCCGCGGTGCGGAGGTGAAGGGCACCGGCGCACCGATCTCGGTGCCGGTCGGCACCGAGGTGCTGGGGCGGATGTTCAACGTGCTCGGCGAGCCGATCGACGACCAAGGGGCACCCAAGGGCAAGACCCGCTGGCCGATCCACCGCGACAGCCCGCCGTTCACGGCCCAGTCCACCGAGACCGAGATCTTCGAGACCGGCATCAAGGTGATCGACCTGATCGCGCCGTTCGTGAAGGGCGGCAAGGTCGGCCTCTTCGGCGGTGCCGGCGTCGGCAAGACCGTGTTGATCCAAGAGCTGATCCGGAACATCGCCACGGAGCACTCCGGCTACTCGGTGTTCGCCGGGGTGGGGGAGCGGACCCGCGAAGGCAAGGACCTTTATCAGGAAATGCAGGACTCCGGCGTGCTCGAGAAGACCGCGCTGGTATTCGGCCAGATGAACGAGCCGCCGGGAGCCCGCCTCCGCGTCTCGCTCTCGGGCCTGACTATGGCCGAGGAGTTCCGCGATGCGTCCGGCAAGGAGACGCTGATCTTCGTCGACAACGTCTTCCGCTTCACGCAGGCCGGCTCGGAAGTGTCGGCGCTGCTCGGGCGCATTCCCTCGGCGGTGGGCTATCAGCCGACGCTCGCCACCGACATGGGCGCGCTGCAGGAGCGCATCACCACCACGACCAAGGGCTCGGTCACCTCGGTGCAGGCGATCTACGTGCCGGCCGACGACTTGACCGACCCGGCGCCGGCG
>JALYJZ010000027.1:3393-6978 GCA_030775025.1 bacterium | reverse complement strand
GCTGGTCACCGGGGGTGCCGAGCGTGGTCAGCGTGAGCGCTTGGGTCTGGCCGCGCGTGAACAGTGCCGATCCGTGGGTCCGGGGCAGGACGCCGATCTCGCAGGAGATCGGGCGGATTTCTTCGAGCTTCCGTCCGTCCGGCCGTACCTCGTGCTTGAGGATGGCTTCCCGGATTACCTCTTGCTCGACCCTGGTGAAGGCATCCTTCACCTGGCCTTGGGTCCACTTGGGATCCTCTGTGCCTTCTTCCGGCATCAATTCCTCGGCGAGCCAACCGGTCAATTCGGCCATCTTCTTCTCACGTTCCTGCTGGCTGGAATTCAGGGTGATCTCTAGCAGCTTCGCCCGGGCCTTTTCCGCGACCTGGCGCTCGAGGTCGGGATCGACTTCGGCCAGTGCCGCCTTCCGCTTCTCCGGCGCGACTTTGGCGACCAGATCCTCCTGGATGGCGATCGCTTTCTTGATCTCGGCCAGCGCCAGCTCGAACGCTTCGAGCATCTTCTCCTCGGGAACCTCGTTAGCTCCGGCTTCGACCATCATGACCTTGTCCTTGGTGCCGGCGACGATCAGGTCCAGCGTGGATTGCTCCCGCTCCGCTTCGGTCGGGTTCACGACGAACGCGCCGTCGGCCATGCCGATCCGGACGCCGCCGATCATCTCGACCATCGGTGAACCGGCCGCATGCAGCGCCGCTGAAGCAGCGTTCATCGCGACAATGTCGGGATGGTGCACGCCGTCCACGGACAGTACCGTGGCGATGACCTGGATGTCGTTGCGGCAACCCTTCGGGAAGAGTGGACGGATCGGCCGGTCGATCAGCCGGGACGTCAGAGTCGCTTCTTCGCTGGGACGACCCTCACGCTTGAAGAAACCGCCAGAAATCTTGCCGGCCGCGTACATCTTCTCTTCGTAGCTGACCATCAGCGGGAAGTAATCGAAGCCGGGTTTCTGGTCCCCGACCACTGCCGTCACTAGGACGACGGTATCGCCGTACCGCGCCGTTACGGCGCCGTGGGCCAAGCCGGCAAGCTTGCCGGTCTCGTACTTAAGTGTTTCGCGCCCGAAAGCGCCTTCTGCGGTGTGCACGTTGAACATGCTTCCTCCTTCTGTGGCGAGGAGCATGTAGAAGTCCGAATGCCGAGGTGAGCGGCCATGCCGGCTCGGCGCTTGGATCTCGACACGCTCCGTGCCGTTGATTAATTACTTACTTACGTAGCTTAAGGGTCTTTACCAATTCCTGGTACTGCTTCAGGTCTTCCCGTTGCAAGTATGCCAGGAGTCGCTTGCGTCTGCCGACCAGGAGCTCCAGTCCCCGCTCGCTGTGCAGGTCTTTCTTGTGGGTCTTCATGTGACCGGTGAGGTCGTTGATCCGCTCCGTCAGGAGGGCGATTTGCACCGGCGCGGAGCCGACGTCGTTCTTCGACGTGGCGTGCTTCTTGATGACCGTACTTTTTTGCTCAGCTGTCAGCATAGCGAGGTGCAGTCTAGCAGCTGGCGCAGCCGCTGTCTACGCGGCGAGGCGCTCCCTTATCTCAACCAGTTTTCGCTCCCCGTCGGCCGTGATGACCAGGCTGGAACCGTCTTCGGTGGGAATCCGGTCAATCTCCCCTCGTACGAAACAGCCGCTGAAAATTTCCCTAACATTATCTATGCCAACCTCAAGTTCTTCGGCGATGGCCGCTGGAGAACGTTCAAGATCGTAATAACCGTTCCTGACCAGATGAAGTACGGCGGCTCGCGCCGGTAGGAATACCTCCTCCTGGGAATAGTCGGGACTAGCTTCTGCAAGTGCCATGGTTATGCGATATTTGAATCCATCATACCATCGTCCGACGGGATGACCAGACCATACCAGGACTGTCCCGTAACCGCACCGATACTAACCGCCTCCTCCACCCGCAGACTCCCGATCGCCTCACGTCGCAAGGCGCTGAGGTAGCCGCCGGTGCCCAGTTTCTCTCCCAGGTCACGTGCGATCGAGCGGACGTACGTCCCCTTGGAGACCCGGCAGCGGAACCGGACGGTCGGCCAACGGTAGCCCAGCAAGGCCATCTCATGGACGGTAACGGACCGTGGTTTCCGTTCCACCGTCCTCCCTTTCCGTGCTTCCGCATACGCTTTCCGACCGTTCGTCTTGATCGCCGAATAGACGGGCGGGAGCTGTTGGAGATTCCCGCGGAACGATTCCAGGGCCGTCTCCACTTCCGCTTCGGTCGGCCGTTCCGGCTGCTTCGCCGGCGTGACTGTACCTTCCGCGTCATCCGTATCGCTCGTGGCACCGAGCGCCGCTTCGGCCACATATGTCTTGTCTCCCTGCACGAACCGTTCGAGCTGCTTGGTGGCTTTGCCGAATCCCAGCACCAGCAATCCGGTCGCCATCGGATCCAGCGTGCCACCATGCCCTACTTTCTTCACACGCGTGACTCCGCGGACCTTCGCCACCACGTCGTGGCTGGTCCAGCCGGCGGGTTTGTCTATCAGCAGGAAGCCATCCGTCGTCATACTGACTATTCTAGCCGTTACTTCCGATGACTGATGTGACCCTTGGGTAACAATGCCAACACGTGCTTAGCCCGTTCTTCCTGGTTCGCGATCGGTGCCAGGTCTTCCGTGAGCACGTCTTGCTCCTCGGTCGCTTCTTTGATCGCTTGTTTCTGTTCAGGGGTCTCGCCGGCTTCCGGATTGACGCTAACGGTCTCCCCCATGTCCACGGTGTCGGGATGGACGTCCAAGAACGTGTGGCGCACCGTGAAATCGGTCGACGGTTCATGGCAACTGATGAAGAAGGAATCAGGGTCGCTTCGGTCCACCTGCACGGAAATTTGCGCGAAGCTCTCTCCTTCATGAACCTCCAGTACGACTTCTTGTGCGTTCCCGGTAAGGTCACGAGCCCACTCGTGCAACGATTCCCGGGTCTCGTCGGTGACTTCGACGGGGGCGGGTACTTCAGGGTGGGGCCTTTTGCTCATCGTCGGCCCCTATCCTTGATTGCGCCCAGGGCCTTGGGGCGGTCCCTGGTCGATCACCTGCCCCTTGGCGCCGGGCGTCTTCTTGAAGTAAGCGTCCAGCTCTTCGTCGGAAAGCGGCTGCTGGGGTGCGGCCTGTTGCTGGTTCGCCGGGGGGCGATTTACAGCTTGCCGCGGGGAGCGTGATCGTTCGACGGGCCGTGGCGGCGGCTGCGAAGGTCGGGATTGTCGCGGCTGCTGGGGTTGCTGCGGAGATTGCGGGTGCGGCGACCGTGGCTGCTGGGGATCCCGGGACGGCTGCACGGGCTTAGTGCCCCCGGGCACGTCTGCCGTCTGCGACCGGCGCGACGTCGTGGTAGCGGTCGGACCCTGCACGCCGAGCCGCTCCGCCTGCCACTTCTTGATCTGGATCACGACCGAGCGTTCCGCTTCTTCCAGTGGACCGTCCACGTCGAATCCCGCCGCGCCCTTATGGCCGCCGCCGTTCCAGAAACCGACGACCTTGGTAGCGTCCACGCCCTTGGTGGTACGGACCGAGCCGTCCACCCGGCCGTCCGCGTTCTCGCGGAGCAGCAGGATCACCTCGGCGTCCGGCGCCGAGCTCATCAGCGCGTCGAT
>JALYJZ010000027.1:0-3383 GCA_030775025.1 bacterium | reverse complement strand
CGCCTTTGGCCTCGGTCGCAGTGCCGCCGGTCTCCTCGAAGTCCCGGTGCGAGAGGCTAGCCCAGACGAGACGCGTTTCCGGATCGTACTGTAGCCGCGTGAGCGCCCGGCCCCAAAGCCGGAGCGTCGAGAGCGGCTTGGTCTTGTAGACGTGCTGAATGATCTCCTGCTGGCGGCCGCCCTGTGCCACGAGCTGCGCGGAAACGGTGAGCGACTTCGGCGTGGTGTTCGCGTTCTGGAAGCTGCCGGTGTCGGTAATCAGGCCGGTGAGCAGCAACGTCGCCACATCCTCGGTCATCAGCGATTCGCCGAGCGCTTCGATCACCCCGACCAGTACTTCCGCGGTGGAAGTGGCGGTCAGATCCACCAGGTTCACCGCACCGAAGTAATCGTTCGACGGATGGTGGTCGATGTTCACGACCGGTGCCTCGTAGAACAGGTCGGGGTTCTCGTCGTAAAGCTTGCCGAGCCGGTCGAGGTCCGGGGCGTCGAGGACGATCACGAGATCGAAGTTGTACGCGCCCTGCCGGACTTCCACGTCTTTCTCGGCGAACTGGCCTTCCTTCGGAGAAATCACCACGTTGAGCCGGTCCTCGGTCGTGTTGTACTTGAGTTTATCGACCTTGGTGTGCGCCGTGTTCACACTGAGCACCAAGTCGCGACTGCCGGAAAGTTGCGTGGTCACCTTGTCCAAGCCGGGCAGGAACCGGTACATCTCCGGGACCTCATCCAGGATGATCGTCGTCGGATGCTTGCCGAGCGCCTCGAGCACATGCTGCATCGCCAGCGCCGAGCCGAGGGCGTCGCCGTCGGGCCGGGCATGCGTGACGATCAGGATGTTCGAAAACTTCCGGATCAGTTCGGTGACTTGCTGCTTGGGGCTGAGTTCCATGGGTGAAAATTGACTGTACAGCGTATCGGGCGCTTCACTCCCTGTCAATGACGGCAGCCCGCAAAATTGCTTTATTATAGTGTTTTTTGGCTCTTTAGTCAAGTAGCGAGGGGCAGCCAAGGCTTCACGCGGGAGGCTACGCAAGGTAAGCTGGATTTCGTTATGCCGCAAATCAAGTCTGCCAAGAAGCGCGTCCAGGTCGCGGCCCGACAAACCCGGGAGAATAACCTGCACCGTACGCGGGCCCGCACGGCCGTGAAACGTATCCGCACCCTGATCGCGGCCGGCAAGGGAGCGGAAGCCGCGGGCGAACTGCCGACCACCCAGAAGTACCTCGACAAGGCCGGTAAGGTCCGGGCGATCCACCCGCGGGCCGTGGCGCGACACAAGGCCCGGCTGGCGGAAGCATTGAAGGAAGCCGGCGCGAAGCCGGTGACGAAGGGTGCCGTGAAGAACCCGACGAAGAAGACGGCTGCCAAGAAGCCGGCGAAGAAGGCTACCACCAAGGCACCGGCAAAGAAGGCCGCGGCGGCCCCCAAGGCCTCAAAAAAGACGACGAAAAAGACCTCCTAAGGAGGCGAACGAAGGACAGGGACGGCCGCGCATTCGCGGACGGTCTGCCTTACGCTTTGACGGCAGGTTGTGTGCGTTCTGCCACGAACAGTTCGAGCGCCTCGGCTGCGTCTCGCTTGCCGCGCTTCGTCGCCAGGTCCTGCTCGACCAATTCGGCGAAGATTTCCTTGAGTTCCGCCTCGCTGAAGCGATCCGCTTGTCGACGCGCCTGTTTCACGCTGTACGGATGCACGCCGAGCTGTTTGCCGATCGCGGCGTCGCTGCCGCCTTCGGCAGCCGCGGCCTGGACGCCCAGAAGAATCCGATACTGCCGGACGACCATAGCGAAGACGCGAATCGCTGGTTCACCGGAGTCGAGCAGGCCTTTCAGGGCGGCTTGTGCCTTCGGGAAATCGCGGGCGGCCACCCCGTCTACCAATTCCCAGATCGTCGCGGTGCCGCTGCGGCTGACCAGGTCGTTCACTAGGGTATCGGTAACCGTCCCGGATGTTCCGGCCGCTGCCGTGAGCTTGTCGAGTTCGGTGGCGAGAGTCCAACCGTCGGTGCCGAGGGTCGCGACGATCCTCCGCGCAGTCCCTGGAGACAGTTCGGCATCGTGCGCCGCCGCCCGTTTCACGAGCCACCGGGCGGCCGTCGCCTCGTCCATCGTATCGAACCGCCAGGCCTTGTCGGCCCGTTTGACCAATCCGGCGAACGCCTTGCGGCGGCGGTCCACCGCGCCAGCTTCGGCGACGATCACTACGGTGTCTTCCGGAACGGTTCCGAGCAGTTCGGCCAGTTCGTTCGCTTCTTCTGCCGACTTCTCCCGGAACCAGTCTTGCAGCACCACGACGGAGCGGTCACCGAACAATGACCCGCCGCGGAGTGCCTCCCGGGCGGCGCCGATGTCCGACGTATCCGCCGGCAACTGGCTGATGCCCGCGGCACTCTGCGTGCGCGCCTTCTCCATCGCCTGCGTAAGCTTGCGATGGACGAGATAGGGTTCGGAACCGTGGATGACGAGTAGCATGGCGGTAGATGACGGACGCGCCCGGTTACCGGGTCGCGCGCGGAGCACGCTGGCAACGCGGGCAGATATGGGTGCCTCTCCCCGCGACTACGGTCCGCTTGATCGGCGTGCCGCAGCGGCGACAGGGTTCCCCGGTTCGATGATACACCCGTGCCCGTCGGAGGTAATCGCCACGCTCGCCGCGGATGGTCACGTACGTGTTATCGGACGTGCCTCCCGCCTTAAGGGAGTCGCGGAGGACCCGCTTGATCGCCGCGTGCAACGCGGCACGCTGCGGTTTCGTGAGCGAGCCGGCGATCCGGAGCGGATGTAGCCGCGCCAGGTTGAGGGCTTCATCCACGTAGATATTTCCCAGCCCGGCGATCGCCGTCTGATCCAGGAGCAACGGTTTTAGCTTCGCGGAGGAGCGCCGTCGAAGGATGTTCTCGAACCGCTCCAGCGTAAACGAACGCTCCAGCGGTTCCGGCCCCAACGCCGAGATGAACGGCAGCAAGTCGGCTTGCTCCGTAGGAACTAGCTTGAGGTAGCCGAATTGCCGGAGGTCGTTGTAGAACAGGCGGCTGCCGTCATCGAACGTGATGGTCGCATGGGTCACTTTGCCGGGCAGCCGCATCCCGTCCGCGCCGATAGCGGGAATCGGGTGGCCGCCGGCCAGGAGGATCTTCCCGGGCATGCGCTTTCGGGGTGGTTCCCGGAAGATCAGTTGGCCGGTCATCTTCAGATGGATCACCAAGGTCCGCTCTCCGGAAATGCGGATCAGCAGCGCCTTGCCTCTGCGCTCGACGCCAAGGACCGTCGCACCGGTGAGGTGGATCCGTTTCGCCGGCGCCTCGGCCGAGAAGAGCTTGGGCAAGGTCACGCTGAACCGCTTGATGCGCTTCCCGGGCAGCACCCCGGCCAGGCCACGGC
>JALYJZ010000026.1 GCA_030775025.1 bacterium | reverse complement strand
ATTGTGATTCGCGTTCATCTCACTATAATGCCTTGCTATGGCAATCGAGCGAGAGATCAGTGCGGTAGGGGAAGTCGAAACGATCGAGACCGGCGAGGAGTACTGGAACGCCCGCAGGCTTCTTGCCGATGTCGTCGCGGCGGAGTTCCAGGTGCGCAGGGGGTCGGTGCGGCATCGGCCGGACGGGACGGAAGCACTTCCGATATATCCGCGGGATCCCTTGCCGGACGGTAGCCCCTTCAAAGGGGTGGGTCAGGGAACGTTATGCCGCTATCCTTCGGATCATGAACGAAGTGGCGATATCACCATCAACATCTTTGACGGAGCGGCTTCTTTCCTGCGCTATCGCGCGTATATCGATGGAGACCTCGAGAGGGTCAGGGTGACGATTCCTCGATTTCCCGGCGTAGGCATGGGGATTCCCGCGGAATGGAGGTCGGTCGGGGCGGAAGAAGCACGCAGGGTAGCGCGGATGATCAGCGAGGGTTCTCCCAAGCGGCCTGCCCAAAAGAAGCATCGTGCGGGCGTACTGCGGAGGTTCCGTCCGGAACGACTTCTTCCGCACGGGGCATAGGCGTTTATCTGGCGAACGGCCTATAGTGAAAGAGCCGTGGAAACACCAAAACTCCAACGCGACGTCAATTTGGCGCGGTTCACGACCTTCGGGATCGGCGGTCCGGCGGATCTGTTCACGATCGCGACGTCGGTGGATGAGCTGGCGGATGCCGTCCGGTGGGCGCAGGCCGAAGGGACCGAGTGGTTCGTGCTGGGCTGCGGTGCGAACATCCTGGTAGGGGACGGAGGCTTCCGAGGGCTGATCATCAAGAATGAGGCCGCGACGCACCGGTTCGACGGTACGCGGCTCACGGCCGGGAGCGGCGCGACGATCAAGAAGCTGATCGAGGCCACGACCGAGCGTGGGCTCTCGGGGCTCGAGCACTACATCAACATCCCGTCGACGGTCGGAGGCGCGATGTGGCAGAACCTCCACTTCCTCTCGCCGGACCGCACCCGTACGGTGTTCATAAAGGAGATAGTGGCGGGCGCCCGGATCCTGACCGCCGGCAAGGTGAGGGAAGTCGGCGCCGACTACTTCAAGTTCGGCTACGACACGAGCGTCCTGCACGAGACCGACGACGTGGTCCTGGATGTCACCTTCGCGCTCACCGAATCCACGCCGGAGGCGATGAGCGAGATTTCCAAAAAGAACGCCGCCTGGCGATCGGAGAAACACCCGCCGAACGCCGACCAGATGAGCGCCGGCAGCATCTTCCAGAAGATCGAAGGCATCGGCGCCGGCCGGCTGATCGACCAGTGCGGGCTCAAGGGCTACCGACTCGGCGGGGTGGAGGTATCGGAAACGCACGCCAACTACTTCCTGAATACCGAGGGCGCGACGGCCGAAGAAGTCCGGGAACTGATCGACCACGTCCGCGGCACGGTCAAGGAAAAGACGGGCTACGACCTGCGGCCCGAGATCAGCTTCGTCGGTGAGTTCTAGACGGCTCACAGCGGCCAGGGCAGCCAGCATGTCGTATCCGCCTTAACGGAGGCAGTTGTCGGGCGGCGCGCCGGTACGCTATAGTAATCCCGTGCGGAAAGTAATTTCCTTTCTTAAGGAAGCGCGTGCGGAACTGGCGAAAGTCGTCTGGCCCACACGCCGCCGGACAGCCCGGCTTACGGTAATCGTCGTGATTGCGACCGTGATCTTCGGTGCTTTCATCGGTGCCGTGGACTACGGCCTCGACCGCGGCCTCCAGGCGGTGCTCGACACCACCGGCGCGGGTCAGTCTGCCGGCCCGCCGCTCCAGGAAATCCCTGGCGCCAACGGCGGCGCGCCGGCCGAGATTCCGGCCGATGCCGTCCCGCAGCCGCAATCCACGGAATAATCCCTTACACTGATACAACATGCCTCGACAAGCACCATCAACCGAACGCGCCTGGTACGCGATCCACACTTACTCCGGGTACGAAGACCGGGTGGCGGAGAACATCCGCCAGCGGATCGAGTCCATGGACATGGCCGACAAGATCTTCGACGTGATCGTGCCGACGGAGAAGCAGATCGAGATCAAGCACGGCAAGCGTCGCACCGTCGACAAGAAAATCTTCCCCGGCTACGTACTCGTGAACATGATCGTCACCGACGACTCCTGGTTCGTGGTGCGGAACACGCCGAACGTGACCGGATTCATCGGCTCCGGCACCACCCCGACCCCGATGAGCGAGGAGGAAGTGAAGACGATCAAGCAGCGCATGGGCGTCGAGGAACCGACCTACGAGGTCGACTTGGACAAGGGCGAGACCGTGAACATCATCGACGGCCCGTTCAAGGACTTCGACGGCCAGGTGGACGAGGTCGACAAGCAGAAGGGCAAGATCAAGGTGCTGGTGAACATGTTCGGCCGCGAGACGCCGGTCGAGCTCGACTTCCTGCAAGTGAGGAAGATATGACGAGAGCGCACTCCGTGGATGTTCCTGCTGATGTGGCTGACATGATGCGACCGTTGCCTGGAGTACGGCGGCCGGTTTCCAAGCCGGACGCGGAGCTGGAACGGGCGCTTGCCGACGAACTTGGCTTCGATGAATGGGCACGCGATCAGCGCCGAGCGGGATATGGTGCACTTTTGAGCGGTAACTTGGAAGGGACCGTGCGATGGGACGACGAACTGCAAGAGTTCCGTGCCGTGCGGCACGATGACCGTACGGATGGGGATCCCGTTCGGGAGGAAGGAATCGAATAATGGCCAAGAAGGTAATGACCCTCGTGAAGCTCCAAGTCCCGGCCGGGAAGGCGAACCCCGCCCCGCCGGTCGGTACCGCCCTGGGGCCGCACGGCATCCAGATCATGGACTTCTGCAAGGCGTTCAATGACCAGACCAAGCAGATGGGCGACACGATCGTGCCGGTCGAGATCACCATCTACGAGGACCGCTCGTTCGAATTCATCACCAAGACGCCGCCCGCGGCGATCCTGATCAAGAAGGCGATCGGCCTCCAGAAGGGCAGCGACAACGCGCTCAAGAACAAGGTCGCTAAGATCAAGGAATCGCAGCTCGAGGAGATCGCCAAGCAGAAGATGGAAGACCTTTCGGCGAACGACATCGAGGCGGCGAAGAAGATCATCGCCGGCACCGCCCGATCGATGGGCGTGACCGTCGAGAAGTAGCTGGCTATGGCTGGGGATAACCCGGCCGTTGATTTCGGTTACACTGGATAGGTAATCGCGGGAGCTCTTCGGAGCGCTGGTACCGCACAGCATCATGGCAGAAGCGAAGACCACAGCGAAGAAGACCCCGGCGGCGACCGACGCGACCGAGGAAAAGCCCGCAGCCAAGAAGCCGGCGGCGAAGAAGGCTGTCACGAAAACGGCCGTGAAGAAGACAGCCGTGAAAGCCGCACCACAGCGTCCGGGCGACCGCACCCGCGGCAAACGTTACCGGGCAGCGGCCGAACAGGTCGAGGCCGGCAAGCGTTATCCGCTTGTCGAAGCGGTGGAGTTGGTGCAGAAGACCAGTACCACGTCGTTCGACGCCACCATCGAAGTCCACATCCGGCTCGGCATCGATCCGCGGCTGGCGGAACAGAGTGTGCGCGGTACCGTGCAGCTGCCAGCCGGCACTGGCAAGGAGGTCAAAGTGATGGCGTTCGTGCCTTCGGGCAAGGCCGCGGCGGCCAAGCAGGCCGGCGCCGACTTCGTTTCCGACGAAGCCACCCTCAAGAAGATCAAGGACGGTTGGACGGGCTTTGATGTGGCGGTAGCCACGCCGGACCAGATGGTCGAGGTCGGCAAGCTTGGCAAGACGCTCGGCCCCAAGGGCCTGATGCCGAACCCGAAGAGCGGGACGGTATCCGACAAGGTCGAGGAAGCGATTGGCAAGGTGAAGGCCGGCAGTATCGAATTCCGCGTGGCCAAGGACGGCACCATCCACGCGGGGGTCGGCAAGGCCTCGTTCAAGCAAGAGGATCTGGTCAAGAACGTCGCGGCGTACGTCGGCGCGGTGAAGGCCGCCAAGCTGGACGACGCCAAGGGGACTTACATCCGCAGCGTCACGCTGGCCTCCACGATGGGGCCGGGCGTGAAGGTGAATCCCGACGCCGCCACGGCGGAGGCGACGTGATCCTCTCCGACCGCGACATCAAGCAGAAGCTCGCGGACGGTGACATTAAGGTGAGTCCCGCGCCAGACCTGGAGACGCAGCTCGGCACGACCAGCCTGGACTTCCGACTCGGTTCGAAGTTCCGGGTGTTCAAGCCGACCTCCACGCCCTACCTCGATCCGCAGAACCCCCGCACGCAGGAAGTGAACACCAGCGTCATCGACGTCTCGGACGCGGCCGCGGAGCAGCCGCTGCTGCCGAACGTGCCCGAAGGTCCGCGGACGTTCGTGCTGCATCCCGGGGAGTTCGTACTGGCGACGACGGTCGAGAAGATCGAGCTGCCCAACGACATCGCCGGCCGCCTGGAGGGGCGTTCGTCGCTTGGCCGGATGGGCATCGTGATCCATTCGACGGCGGGCCACTTCGATCCGGGCTTCGCCGGAAACATCGTCCTGGAAGTGACCAACATTGGGGTGGTGCCAGTACTGCTGTATCCGGGTATGCGGTTCTGCCAGATGGTCTTCGAGCAGCTCAGCAGTCCGGTCGAGACGAGCTACGCCAAGAGAAAGTCTTCCAAGTACGCCGGGCAGACCGGTCCGACGAGCAGCCGGATCAGCAAGGAACAGGAAGAGATCGGATCAACCGAGGATCTGCGGATATGAGCGAGACGAAGCAATTCGAGGTAGAGGTGAAGACGCTGCTCGGTAGCGCCGAGGATGCGGAACGGTTCGTCGCCAAGCTGCGCCAGCATGACGAAAACCTGGCGCAGACCAGCCAGGCCAGCCAACTCAACCACTACTTCGATGACGCCGGCGATCCCGCGAAGCTCATTACCGCGGTCCGGCAGTATTTGACGGAGGAAGATGCCGCCTCGCTTTCCGAACTGGTCGGAGCTGCTCCCACGTTCTCGCTCCGGACCCGGCAGCAGGACGGCACCGTACGGCTGGTGGTGAAGGCGGCCAAGGGTGCCGAGGATGACCAGCACGCGATCGCCCGCCGGGAAGGGGATTACCAGACTTCGGCGCCGGACATCGACACGCTCGACGAAGCGATCCGCCAAGCCGGGTACGGCTTCCTTTCGAAGTGGTCACGCGACCGCACGGAATACCGCTACAAGGACTACACCGTCTGCATCGACCGGAACGCGGGGTACGGCTTCCTAGCGGAAATCGAGCAGCTCGTCGGGTCCGAGGAAGCGGCTGCCACCGCCCGGCAGGCCATTCTCGGCGAATTGGAAACCCTCGGCGTGGAAGAACTCTCTCAGGAACGGCTCGGCCGGATGTTCGCCTTTTATAACGAGCACTGGCCGGAGTATTATCGGACTGAGAAGACGTTCACCGTGACCTGATGACCCACACCGACACACATCCGGAATACCAATACCTCGGCCTGCTCCAGGACGTCATGCAGCATGGGGCGGAAAAGCCCGTACATAACGCAGAAACGACGATCAAGAGCGTTTTCGGCCGGCAGATCCGCTTTGACCTTTCCCAAGGGTTCCCGCTCCTGACCACGAAGAAAGTGTTCATGCGGGGGATCACGCACGAGCTGCTTTGGTTCCTGAGGGGGGATTCCAACATCAAGTACCTCGTCGATAACGGGGTCCACATCTGGGACGAGTGGCCGTACCGGAAGTATGCCAAAGCCATGGAAAACAACATGGTCCCGCCGCTCGAACAAGACGAGTTCATCGCGAAGATCGAGCAGGACGAGGAATTCGCCCGGGCCTGGGGGCACCTCGGTAACGTCTACGGCGTCCAGTGGCGGAGCTGGCCGACGACCGACGGTCGTACCGTCGACCAACTCGGCTGGATCATCGACAAGCTCCGGACGACCCCGCACCGCAAACACCTGGTGGTATCGGCCTGGAACCCTGAATACATCTACGAGATGGCCGCTTCGCCGGAGCAAGCCATGGCGCTGCCGCCGTGCCACACGCTATTCCACTTCAACGTGACGAATGGACGTCTGTCGCTCCAACTGTACCAACGGAGCGCCGACCTGTTCCTCGGCGTTCCGTTCAACATCGCGAGTTACGCACTGCTGCTGCAGATGGTCGCGCATGTGACCGATCTTGAACCGGGGGACTTCGTGCATACGTTCGGGGATGCGCATATCTACAGCAATCACTTCGACCAGGTGCGGGAGCAGCTCACCCGGCAGCCGCGGCCCCTCCCGACGATGCGCCTCAATCCCGAGGTCACGTCCATCGACGGCTTCACCTACGATGACTTCACCGTCGAGAACTACGATCCCTATCCGCCGATCAAAGGCAAGGTGACCGTCGCCGGAGGATTCTGATCGCGGCGCCGCGCGTCATCCTAATCGCCGCCATGGACGAAGAACGCGGCATCGGCAAGGACGGCGACATCCCGTGGCGCATTCCTGCCGATTGGCAGCGGTTCAAACAAATCACCCTTGGCCACCCGGTGATCATGGGCCGGAAGACGTTCGAGTCCATGGGGAAGCTCCTTCCGGGACGCACGAACATCGTGCTGACCCGGAGGCCGGATTACGAAGCCGAAGGATGCGTCGTCGTCGCGACGCTGGACGCCGCGCTGGCCGTGGCGGCCGAACGGGACGATGAAATATATGTAATCGGCGGGGAAGAGATCTTCCGGCTGGCGCTGCCGCTCGCCGACGAACTTCGCCTGACGCATGTGGCGGGCACGCATGGGGCCGATACGTTCTTCCCGGAATTCGGTGACGCGTTCCGCGAAACCCATTCCGAACCGCACGAAGATGCAGATACGGCGTACCGGTACGCAGACTATGTGCGTACGCTGGCATGATGATATGATTTCCCGTCATGTCGAAACCGCTTGATCTACAGGAAACATTCACTCCGCAAGAACTCCATATGGCCTTCGCAGGCACTGAGTATGGCGA
>JALYJZ010000025.1 GCA_030775025.1 bacterium | reverse complement strand
CCCAAGGACGGCGTGGAAGAGGACGACCTGACGTTAGCGGCGGCGGATGCCGGAGCCGATGACGTCTCGAGCAATGAGACGGCTTTCGAGGTGGAAACGGGACGCGAGCAGCTCGCGAGCGTCCGGGACGCCCTGACGGCGGCGGGCTACACGATCGGGTCGGCGGAACTCGCGAAGATCCCCACCAACGAGGTTCCGGTCGCCGATGCCAAGACGGCCGAAGCGGTCGTGGCGCTGGTGACCGACCTGGAATCGCTGGATGACGTGACGGCGGTTTCCACGAACGCCGACATCAACCCGGAGCTGGTCGGTGGCTGATCCCTACCGAGTGGCGGGATTCGATCCCGGAACCGCCCGGACCGGATTTGCCGTCGTGGAAAGCTCGGGCCGGGAATTCAGGTTGGTGGAAGCCGGCTTGATCGAAACTAAGCCGGCGGGTGCTCCCGAACACCGGCTCCATGAACTCGCGGAAAAGGCCGGGGCCGTGCTGGCGACCCACCATCCGGCCAGCGTGGCGATCGAGGAGCTCTTCTTTTCCAAGAACACCACCACTGCCATGCGGGTATCCGAAGCGCGGGGCGTTCTGATGGCGGCCGTGGCGGCCGGCGGATTGTCGGTAGCGGAATACGGCCCGGGCACCATCAAACAGCAGCTTACCGGCTACGGCAGCGCGGATAAGGTCCAAGTGGCCCACATGGTCTGCCGCCTGGTCGGTCTCAAAGAACCGCCCCGGCCCGACGACATCACCGACGCGATCGCGATCGCGCTCTGTCATGCCATGCGGCAGGGCGTCCGTAACGCTACTCGTTGAGCCACTTGAGGGCAGCCGCCTCGTCTTCGAACGACTCCACGCGGTCCTGCCGGTTGGCCATCTTTACCATGAAGTGCAGGATCACCCGGAGCGCCGGATTCAGCCGGACGATTGCCATCCGGTCGTAGAGCCGTGTCGCCATCAGGCGGCGCCACGCCGCGAGCTCCGGTTCGCCGAACGCTCCCAGGTCCCCCAGGTCCACCATGATCAGGATCGGATTGCCTTGTTCCTGGAGTCGCTCCACTAGCGTGTCGCCTTTCTCGCTTAACGCCTTGATGCCCTCCGCCGTCTGGCGGCCGCGATAGTACATGCGGATGATGCCGTCCCGCTCCAGCGTGACATCGTTCTTTTCCGATTGGTTCTTGGTATCGGCCATGTCACGAATCCTGCCTTAGGGCGTGCGCCGCGTTTTCCGGTGATACGGTGACCACGTCGATTCCCGTGGAAATCTCGAGGCCGCCCGGCGTCGCCAGATGCGGCAGGATGTCCACATGCCAGCGGAATCCCCGCAGCTCTTTTTCGGGCACGTGCGCCGGGGCGGTCCGGATGTACGAGTTATAGGGGGGCAGTCCGGCGATCCGGTCGAGACGGCGGTGCGCCAGGTTCATCACCCGAGCCAGATGCTCGAGCTGCTCCTGGGTGATTTCGAAGAAACGGGCTCCCGGGTGCTTCGGCATAATCCGGATGTGATAGTCCGCATGCGGGGCGAACGGGCAGTACACCAGAAAGTGGGAGTTTTCATAGATGATCCGCTTGGCGTCATGCGTCTCCTTCTCGAGCTCGTCGTCGCTGGCGATCCGCTTCTCTTCGTCATGCCGGCGTCGGGCGTTGTCCGCGAGCGCCTGCACGTACGGCGGCACGACCGGCAGCGCGACGATCTGGCTATGCGGGTGGTCGATCGAGCCGCCGGCCTCCGGACCGCGGTTGGTAAAGATCTGCACATGCTTGATGTGAGGCCGGTGGGCGAGATGGTTGTACCGCTTAAGGTACAACTCAAACACCGCCTGGGCCTGCTCCTCCGAGAATCCCCCGAAGTCTTTGTCCGGTTCAGGGGAGTGAATCACGATCTCGTGATATCCGTACCCGTCGACAACCTCGCCGGAGAGCCGGGGGTGCCCCTTGCTGCCGACCAGCGGGTATCGGTTGATGATCGCCAGCGCCTTCCAATCGCTTTCCACGGCATACTTCGTGCCATCCGTGTTGGACACCTTGTCGACGATGTCCTCGGGACGGATGTTCTCCGGCCGGAACGGGTCAAGACGATCGTTCTTCACGAACGGCTTCTTCCAGTCGTTCGGGCGGTTGGCCCGGCCGGCAGCGATCATCACCCAGCGGTTGCTGAGCAGGTCGCGGCGCAGTTCTGAAGGATACTGTTCCATGGCAAAATCGCTTAACCATAACACAAAGTGTCTAGTAAGTCAAGCCTTCACGGGCTGGGCGGCACTATCCGGCAATCGTACGGTACGCCGCTTCGTACCCTTCGAGCATTTGTGTCACGGAGAAGTGTTCCTCGACACGACGGCGGCTTGCCTTCCGCATCTCGAGGTACTCTTCGTCCGGCAAAGAAAACATTTTCTTGAGCGCATCAACCAAGCCCTCCTCGCCAGTCTTGGAAACGTGCCAGCTACCCCGCACGTGCTTTTTGGAAAAGTTAACCAGGAAGCCCGTCTTGCCGTCCTCTATGATTTCGGGAGCCGATCCCCGGGCGTAGCTGATTACCGGGGTGCCGGAAGCCATGGCCTCTACGAACATCAATCCGAAAGGCTCCTCCCATGAGGTAGGCGCCAGTAGGCAACGTGCCCGTTGGAGATTGCGTGCTTTTGCAGCACCGCCGATCTCACCCCGGAAATCGACGTATTTAGATTGCATTAGCGGACCTAGCTCGGCGAAGTAAGCCTCATCGACCGCATCGACCTTTCCATTCATGACCAACCGATGCTTGGCTTGGCGTGCGGCACGGGCCGCAGCGAGTACTCCTTTCTCGGGGCTGATGCGTGCCAGGAAATACGCGTAGTCATGCTTCCCGGATCGTTCCGCGAAAGGGTAGGAATCAAGGTCGATCCCGTTGTAAATCGTGTCGATATAATTGATGCCTTCGAGATCGCGGCGTTGGTTGTCCGATATGGAAACGTGCCCCAGCTGGCGATACCGATTGAAGACTTCGTTTCGGTACTGCAGGCTGAGCGGATCATGGTGGGTAGTGATGATCTTCTTATTCTTAAGAAGGTCTGCGAAAACCAGGAAACGCCAACTCGCGTGGTTATGTATGACGTCATACCGTTCCCCGTTCAGCGCTGCGACGGTATCGGCCAACGACAACCATTTCGCGGTTTCCCGTAGTTTCAGATCATGATAACGCGGCTGGGTGCGAAGACTCTTGGGAGCGATAGAACGAAGCGTATAGCCTTTTTCCCGGGGTGAACCACCGACCGCGTACAGGTCGACCTGATGGCCGCGCCGGGCCATGCCATGTGCCAAGTGATACACGATCAGCTCGGTCCCGCCGTACGCCGAAGGGGGTACCGTCTCTTCGATGGGGGCCACGAGTGCGATTTTCATCCGGAAATCCTTTCGTAAAGAGCCATGAACTGCTTCCCGATCTTTACCCACGAATAATGGTTACGGATAGTATACGCCGCATTGTCGGCTACTTTCAGACGCTTCTTGTGATTCCGTAACAACGAACTGATCAGCTGCGCCATGGACTTCCGGTCGCCGGTATCCATGATGAACCCGTTGAGCTCGTCCACGATCACCTCCCGACTGCCTGCTACATGTGAGACGATCGGCGGCGTTCCGGACGCCATGGCTTCCAGGGTAGTCAGGCCGAACGGCTCGTACCGTCCGGCGAGTATGAACACCTCGGCTTGTCGATAATAAGAAGCCAGCTCTTTGCCGTGAGGGACGTTGCCCAGGAAGGTTACCCGCCGCTCCAAGCCATGTTTCTTGATGAGACGTTTGAGGCGCCTTTCGGTGGTTTTTTCCTCTTCGCTTTGGAATGAGTCGTGGATGGAGCCGCCCATGTACAGGTGGAAAGGAGTCTTTCCTTTGAGCAGCGCGACCGCGTCGATTACCCGGTCCAGTCCTTTCGCCGGAACCATCCGACTCATCGTCAGGATCGCATGCGGCTTCAGTACGTTTTCCGATGACGATGCGGACTTCGGATTAAACACGGCCGTGTCCACGCCCGGATAAATCACATGCAGCCGCTCGAAGCTGACTTCATAGTGCTGCAGTAACTGGATCCGGTTGGTTTCGCTGAGCACGACCGTGGCATCCGCCTGCCGGAGGACCCGCTCTTCGATCTGGTTACGCACTTGGAATCGGTACATGGACCGGAGCTTGGTCGGGGGAGTCCGCTCGGCGTCCATTTCAAGTTTCTTAAGTTTTCCTGAGGAATGGGGCGTGTGGACATGAGGAACCTTCAGGTGGCGAGCCAATAAAAGTCCAGCGTATCCCCCGTCCCAATAATGTGAATGGATGATCTGATACCGCGCACGGTTCTTATTCATCCATTGACGAATTCCTTGCACCAGGACCGGGATGGTTTCGAACACCTTTTCCTTGGGAATAAAGTCGGGGCCTCCGGCCGATATGCGCACGATTCGCACGTCCTTGCCGATCCGCGTCTCTTCGGGCAGTCCCTCGATCCGTCGTGTGAATATGTCGACTTTCGCACCGGCTTTCGCGAGCGCCTTCGCCAACTGGAACACATAGATCGTCTGCCCCCCGGTGTCCGTCTTACCCAAAGGAGGTGGGTACTGCACATACCCATGCGGATGCAGCATCATGATGCGCTTCGGCTGTCTTCTTTTGGTTTTTTCCATGGCTTAAATCCTTACTATCTTACCCCCTTTCGGAAGTACGCGAACAATGGAGAGTACGTTAGACTGACATCGTTCGCATGAAGAAAATCAAAACCATGCCAGTTGCGGTTGCGGGCTACGAGACGCTTATGTCCGAACAGATTGGGGCGATCTGGAAATCTGCAGAGCAGCTCAAGGGCAAGCGGATCCTCCACGTGAACTCGACCGCCAACGGCGGTGGTGTGGCCGAGATCCTGCGGTCCGAGGTCCCGCTGATGCAGGACCTCGGCATCAGGGCCGAATGGCAGGTGATCGAGCCGGAACCCGACTTCTTTGAGATCACCAAGAAGATCCATAACGCCCTCCAGGGCGAGCAGGCCGACCTCACCGATGCGGAATGGGAACGCTACGAAGCGGCCAGTAAGCAGCTCGGGGAGGAACTCGATCCGGCTGCCTGGGATGCGGTCGTCGTCCACGACCCGCAACCTGCGGCCATCCCCTTCTTCCACCCCGACGCCGACGCGACCGCTTGGATCTGGCGGTGCCACCTCGACAGTTCCAAGCCGCTTCCCGCGGTCCAGCGGCGCTTCGTCCGGTACCTGAAGCCCTACTCCGGCGGTATCTTCAGCCTGGAGAAATTCCGGCTGCCAAGCTTCGCACCCGACCACTCCGCGATTATCCCGCCGGCAATCGATCCGTTGACCGAAAAGAACCAGCCGATGACCGAAGCAGAGGCCCGGAAATTGGTGGGACGGTGCCAGGTCGACCCCGACCGGCCGTTCATCGTACAAGTCTCCCGCTTCGACCAGTGGAAGGATCCCCTGGGCGTGCTCGAGGCCTGGCGGCTCGCCAAGCAGCAGGTGCCCGAGCTCCAGCTCGTACTGATCGGCGGTACGGCGGACGACGACCCCCAGTCACCGCGGATCCTGGCGCGGCTCCGGGAAGAAGCCAACGACGAGGACCATGGTCTCTGCATCCTGGCCGACAGCGCCGACGACCGGACCGTGAAGGCATTCCTGACCCTGGCCACGGTCGCGATCCAGAAGTCGCTCCGCGAAGGGTTCGGCCTCACCGTCACCGAGGCGCTCTGGGCCGGCACTCCGGTGATCGGCGGCAACGTCGGCGGCATCACCTTGCAGATCGAGAACGGCGTGAACGGATACTTGGTCTCGAACGTCTCCGAAGCCGCGGAACGAATCGTCGAACTGTGCCGTGACCCGAAACGCGCCAAGCGCTTCGGTGAGGCCGGCCGCGAAATCGTCCGAGAGAAGTTCCTCCTGCCGCGGCTGGTCGGCGACGACCTGAAACTCATCTCGGCCGTGCTGAACGGCGGTTGAGCCGTATACTGGAGATATGATCGCGCAGCTGACCGGCACGTTGTTGGAAAAGGAACCGACCGGCCTGATCGTCGAGACCGGCGGCGTGGGCTATCTCGTGGCCGTTCCCGTCTCGACGCTGGCGGAACTGCCCGAGACCGGCACAGAAGTGGTCCTGTACACGCACCAGTACGTCCGCGAGGACCTGGTGGCGTTATACGGATTCGCCACCAAGGCCGAGCGGCGGTTGTTCATACAGCTGATCGGGGTATCGGGCATCGGTCCGAAGGTCGCTCTGGCGATCCTTTCCCTGGCTTCGCCGGATGATATCCGCGCCGCGATCTCCGCCGGGGACGCCGACTTCCTGGCTTCGGTGCCGGGCATCGGCAAGAAGACCGCGGAACGCGTGGTGATCGACCTGCAGGACAAGATGGAGATGGTCACCAGCGAAGGCGCACCGCGCGGCCAGGAGGAAGCGGTCGAGGCGCTGGTCGCGCTCGGCTACTCCACCGTCCAGGCGCGTAAGGCCGTGCACGCGGTGGTCGGCGATGCCGATTCGACCGAAGCCGTGATCAAGGCGGCCCTGAGGGAGCTTTCGTCATGAGTGAGACGCCGGACCGGCTGATCGGCGCTTCCACCACCGAGTCCGACGTGGCGCTCGACGTGGCGCTCCGGCCGAAGGCGCTCAAGGAGTACGTCGGCCAAGGCGACATCAAGGAATCGCTCGGCATCCTGATCGAGGCTGCGACCAAGCGCGGCGAGGTGATCGACCACCTCCTGCTCTACGGCCCACCGGGACTCGGCAAGACGACGCTGGCCGGGGTGATCGCCCACGAGACCGACGCGACGCTCCAGACCACCAGCGGCCCGGCGATCGAACGGGCCGGCGACCTTGCTTCGATCCTCACCAACCTCGGCCCCGGCGACGTGCTGTTCATCGACGAGATCCACCGGCTGCCGAAGGCCGTCGAGGAGATGCTCTACCCCGCGATGGAAGACCGGAAGATCGACATCGTGATCGGAAAGGGGCCCGGCGCCCGGTCGGTACGGCTAGACC
>JALYJZ010000024.1 GCA_030775025.1 bacterium | reverse complement strand
CGCGAAGAATGGAAGTGGCAAGAGCGGATGCTTGGTGCGGGCCTCGTTGATCAGGAACGCCGCGAGGATCACCAGCGACCCGCCGAGCAGCAGCAGCGTCCGTTCGTCACCCCAGCCGTACTCCGGCGCCTTGGTCAGAGCGTAGACCAGCAGCATCAGGCCGCCGGTCACGGTGGCCGCGCCAAACACGTCGAAGTTGTTGTGGCCCAGGTCGCCTTTGCTTTCCGGCACGATCCGCCAGGCGGCCAGCGCGACCAGGAATCCGATCGGCACGTTCACGAAGAAGTTCCAGCGCCAGCTGAGATACTCAGTAAGTAGGCCGCCGATCAGGAGCCCGGCTGCCGCACCACTGGAGGCGATCGCCCCCCAGATGCTGAGCGCCTTGTTGCGCTCCTTCCCTTCCTGAAACGTCGCCAGCACGATCGAGAGCGCCGCCGGCGCCATGAACGCGGCCGCCAGGCCTTGCGCGCCGCGCGCGATGATCACGAGCGATTCGCTCTGGGAAATCCCGACCAGCAGCGAGGCCAGCGAGAACGCAATCACACCGATGATGAATATGAGCTTCCGCCCGACCAGGTCGGCGGTCCGGCCGCCAAGCATCAGGAACCCGCCGAAGGCCAGCGTATAGGCGGTGACGATCCACTGCAGGTTCTCGGGAGAAATCTGAAGTGTCCGCTGCATCGAAGGCAGTGCCACGTTGGTGATGGTCGCGTCGAGTATCACGACAAACTGCGCCAGTCCGAGCAAGGACATGATCAACCACTTGTTGCGGGGCTTGCGACCAGTGGGCTTGGTTGCCATACCAATTCACGATACTCCGGCCGCCCGGAAAGGTCACTACGTACGCTGCCGCGCGCGCTCAGTCACGGACGCGCTTGTCCGGATGCACGGGAATCAGCTCCTTGTTGAGCGTGTCCGCCAGCTCGGCGACGTGCTCGGCGGCCGCCACGCCTTCATGGTCGGAGCTGAGGTCGCTGAAGAAGAAGCCGGTCGCGGCGCCGCCTTCGTCATGCTCCCATCCGTAATGGCGGACCTCTCCTTTCCTGAGTCCTCCGGGACGGGGCCGGTAGGTGTCGCTCTCCAGGTCGCGGACCCAGGGGAGGATCCGTACCCGTCCGGGATCGCCCCGGAGTTCCAACATCGTCGAGGTGCTCTCGTCGAAGTAGTACGCGAAGTCCCCGCTGGGAGCCGTCCCGGTTTCCCGCGCATGATCGATCAGGTCCTGCTGTCGCTCGTCGATCGCCAGCAGGTCCCGCTGGAAGTGTTCTTCCCGTTCACGTTCCGCGCGGGCCTCAAGTATCCTGATCGCATCACGCCGGGGTTTCACGTCCCTGCCGAGCATTTCCGCGGCAGCGAGGTTGGTTTCCGATACTTCCAACAGTTCCTGCAGGTCGAGTCCCAGCTTCTCTTCCCGGCCGCGGTACCGGTCCGCGATCCTCAGGACGGCAGCCGTGTGCTTCTCGACGAATTTCAGAGGGGTCGGCTGCTTTTCAACCGAAATGACCGCCCGATGCAGCGCGATCTCGGCGGCGTCCAGTTGTTCGAGCGATGCTTCGGCGTCAGGTTTGCGCCGCATGCGCCGCCGGCCGGTCTTCGCGACTTCGAACGCCGTGGCTTTCCAGTGCTTCAGTTCGGGATAGCGGCCGATGCCGATGGCCTTGGACCTCTCGATCATGTCCGCAGCCAGCCAGACATGGGCGATGGCCGCTTCCCGATGCTCCGGGGAAACCCTACCGGAATCGGGGAATACGATTGCTTCGTACTGCCTGAGCGCGCTCCCGGCCGCGTTGATCCCTGCCTGGGGAGTGCGGCTGCCCGGCATACGCCACTGGTACATCCGGAGTTCGGCAAGGGCGGTAGCGCCGGTCAGGTGCGCCCACTCCAGCAAGAGACGCGGTTCGGCCTTTTCCGGACCGGTCCGGGCGATGGCACGGTCCGTCCTGGTCCGCGCACCTTCGAGCGCATCGCACGCCTCGAGCAACCGTAACCAGCTAGGGAGGCGGGGTTCGATGTCCGTCGGAACGGTTTCGGGGAGTTCATCGAGTACATCCCGCATCCCGGCGACCCGTTGCCGTGCGGATACGCCAGACAGCCGGTCCTTCGCGTGGCGGTAAGCCTCCTCGCGCGACAGGCCTTCGGGGCCGCTTTCGGAGGGCTCGGTGTTTCCTGGTGCGGTCATGGCGAATCACTGTACCACGGGGATTCCGGCACGACAATACGTTTTTATCGCTCCTGGCGGCGGAACATCCAGGTGGCAACGGTCATGCCGGCGACGATCAGGCCGATGCACCAGACGAAGGCCAGCCATCCGGAGTCGCCCATCGGCGTGCCGACCATCCAGGACCGCATCGCCTCGATCACGTGGGTCAGCGGCTGGTTTTCGGCGAAGGCACGGAGGCCGGACGGCATCGTCTCGGTCGGGACGAACGCGCCGGACACGAACGTCAACGGGAAGATCAGCACGAAGCCGGTCCACTGCGCGGCTTCCAGGCTTTTCACGAGCAGGCCCAGGATCGCCGAGAGCCAGGAGATCGCCAGCGTGAACAGGAGCGCCAGCCCGAGTACCAAGAGCCACTCGGTCGGATCGGCGGTCGGACGGAAGCCGAGCCCGAACGCGACTAATAAGACGATCAGCCCGGAGATGATGTTCCGGAAAAGGTCAGCGGTCACGTGGCCGATCAACAGCGAGCTGCTGGCCATGGGAAGCGATCGGAACCGATCGACGATGCCCGCCTTCAGGTCCACCGCCAGGTTGATCGTGGTGTAGTTGGCGCCGAACGCCAGCGTCTGCACGAGGATGCCGGCCACTAGGAAGTTCACGTAGCTGATGTCGCCGGTATCGATCGCGCCGCCGAACACGTAACGGTTCAGGATCAGGAACATGATCGGGAAAAGCGCCACCGAAAGCAGCTGGTCGAGGCTCCGGATGATGTGGAGCACGCTCCGCTTGGTCATGATCCAAGAGTCGCTCAGGACCCAGAAGACGTTACCCACGGGTCCTCCGTTTCGGTTTCGCCTTGCCGGCCTTGCTGCCCTTCTTGGTCGCCGCGTGGCCGGTAAGCCGGAGGAACACGTCGTCCAACGTCGGGCTGTGGAGCGAGAGCGCCTCGACCTCGATGCCGGCTTTTTCCAGGTTCTGTAGGTCTTCCTTAAGGGTCTCGACGCCGCGCCGGGTCGCGATGCTGATCGTCCGGTGGTCCGGATCGACCTTCAGTACCTTCCCGACGATCGCCTTCCGGGCCGCGGCGATGTCGGCGTCCTTCCCGAGGGTCAGTTCCAGGCGGCTGGCACCGACCTTCGCCTTGAGTTGGTCGGCCGTTCCCTCGGCGATCACCTTCCCGTGGTCGATCACCACGATCCGATCGGCCAAGCGGTCGGCCTCGTCCATGTACTGGGTGGTGAGCAGGATCGTCGTGCCAGCGTCCGCCAGCCGTTCGATCATCTCCCACATGGTCAGCCGGCTCCGCGGGTCGAGGCCGGTCGTCGGCTCGTCCAGGAAGATGATCGGCGGTTCGGCGATCAGGCTCATCGCCAGGTCGAGCCGGCGTCGCATGCCGCCGGAGTAGGTCTTGACCGGCCGATTGGCGGCGTCCGTCAGGTCGAACTGCCGGAGCAGTTCCTTCGTCCGCCGTTTGGTGTCCTTCCAGCTCAGCCGGTAGAGCCTCCCGATCATCCGGAGGTTCTCTTCCGCGGTCAGGTACTCGTCGACGGCCGCGAACTGGCCGGTCAGCCCGATGCTGGCCCGTACCTTGCCGGCCTCTTCGGCGACGTCGTACCCGTTGACCACTGCCTGGCCACGGTCGGAAGCCAGCAGCGTGCTGAGAATCCGGACGGTCGTCGTCTTGCCGGCGCCGTTCGGCCCGAGCAAGGCCAGGATCTTGCCCCGCCCCACTGTCAGGTCCACGCCGCGGAGCACGTTGAGTTTTCCGAACGACTTCCGGAGATTCTTGACGACGATGGCGTTATTGGCGGGCATGAGAAAATTAACCGTATCTACTGTAGCACCAGAAGCTTGGTTTTGCGTAAATCAGCCTTTGCTCGTGACGATCATGCCCTTCGCGATGCGAAACAGCCGATTGGGCGACAACAAGTATCCGACCAAGCCATTCCGGTGGCACGCCGTACCCATCGCCCTCAGTACGTCGGGGTCAGAGCGGCGCGCTTGCGAGACCAGCCGCTTCGCGGCGCCGGTCCGCAGGTCCCAGGCGGTGAATGCCTCCAACGCCTCGGCGTCCTGCCGGGCATCCAGCAGGGAGTCGAGATAGATGCCGGAAACCGCCAAGTCGCCGATGGATCGCCATGCGTCCCGTTCTTCCATTAGCTCTCCACTGAGCGCTTGCAGCAACTCGACCGTCGCCAGTGCCTCTTCCCGGCGTCCCACGAAATGCTCTTCGACCGTCACGGCACCGATACTTGCCGCGTTCGCAGCTAGGAGCCGATCGGCGGCCGCTTCCGTCGCCTCGGTCGTCGGCACACCAAGGAAGTCCACAAGTTTCCGACCGGATTCAAACGCCGCCGGATCTTCCTCTGCGATCGTGTCGGCGATCGACAGCCGGGCGAACATCGTCGCCCACCGCTCCCGGACATCATCGGAGGGCGGATATCCCAGTTCCGCCAGGGCATCGGCGACGATACCGATACCGCGCCGATACTGCGCCTCCCGGTTCGAGGAGTCGGGGAACACGGCCTGCTCGGCGTGAGGCGGGACGGAAGGTTCGAACTGATCGATTGATGCGGCCATGGGAATAGCCGGGAATCGTATCATGAGGCGATTATTATAGCTAGGTTAAGGTCTTTTCAATACGGTATGGATGTGCTAGGGTGAGGTGTCTTTCCTTGGCGGGAAGGCATTAACAACATCTCCGTCCTATCGGGACAGGCACCCCGGGTACGCGCGCGCACCTGGAGTGCCCGTTCCCGACAGGAAGGAGAGACGTGGGCCACTCTCGAAAGCTGATGACACTCGTCTTGCTCGCAGTAATCATGGTCTTCGCGGCCAGCTGCGGAGGCGACGACCAGACCACCATCGTGACCGAGACGGTGACCGAGCGTGCTAAGCCGGCACTCGCGGATGCCAAGACGCCGAGTCCGGACGAGGTACGGAACATCCGCGCCGACTGCAGGATCACCACGGTGGCGATCCAGAAGCGGCCGCGGGTCGTGCGGAAGCCGTTCTTCTGCAAGAAGGCTTCCCGGAAACACCTGCGGGCACTTCCGGATTCGCCGTTCGCGGCGAAGGACGAGTGCCGGCTGGACGTCGAGACCAGTTCGATGTACCGGGGCACCGACTACGCGAGTCCCGTTCTCCTCAGCGAGGCATGGACGCAGTTCTCTCCCAAGTGCAAGCGGATCGGCTTCGTGGTCTACGCGCTTTCCGACGAGGACATTGCGGACTATCCCCGCGAGGCACCGATCGATCCCGCACCGCTCAGTCCCGGTCAGAAGGGATTCTACGTGACCGGCGATCCAAGCCTGCTGAAGTACCACCAGGAGTACGGCAAGCTCAGCGGTCAGGCCCAGTAGCCGGAACCCACGTCACCCCCGTCCCCGCCCGGATCACTTCTTTTTTAAGAAGCCGGGCGGGGACATTTTTTTACTTCTTAAGCCGTTCGCCTTTCACTCGCACGACCACCTTTCCTTGCGGGTGGCCTTCCTGAAGATAGGTCAGTGCGTCACCGGCCTGATCCAAGGGAAACGTCCTGTCCACGATCGGCTGCACGGCTCCTTCGTCGACCAGTCTTGCCAATGCAGTGAGCCGCTCCGCGGTCGCCTTGCCGTGCACGGGAATCACTTTCACGTCATAGTCCTCCGCGCCCTCGAGCGGACCGTAGAGCTGCATCGAGGCGAGCATGCCGCCGGGTCGGATCACCTTGAGCGAATCCTTGGTCACGTCGCCGCCAGCCGTGTCGAAGACGGCATCGCAATCCCGGACCAGGTCGGTGAATGATTCGGAACGGTAATCGATGACTTCGTCGGCGCCGAGCTCCTTCGCGAACGCCCGGTCACTGGCACGTACGGTCGTGATCACCTGCGCACCGAAGTGCTTGGCGATCTGGATTGCCAGCGAACCGATCCCGCCGGCGCCGCCGTGGACCAGCAGCCTCTGCCCTTTCGCAATGTCGAGGTGCTCAACGACCACCTGGTACGCGCTCGCGCCAGCCAACGGCAGTGCGCCGGCTTCTACGAAAGAGACATTCCCCGGCTTCGCGGCAAGCTGGTCCGCGGAGACCGCCACATACTCCGCGAACGATCCGGCGCCGCCCGTGGCATTGGCCGAACCGTAGACCTCGTCGCCCACCGAGATACCGGATACGCCCGTCCCGACTTCCGCGACCACCCCGGCGATGTCCCCGCCGAGCGTGGCAGGGAATTCGAGCGATATCGAATCCTTGAAGTTCCCTGCGCGCAGCTTCGCATCGAACGGGTTCACGCCGGCGGCGTGCACTTCGACCACCACGTGCCCGTCCGCGGCTTTCGGCTTCGGCACCTCCTCTACTGCCGTGACCTCGCTGCCGCCGTATCCGGTAATCCGGGATGCCTTCATTGCGTCCATTCTAGTTGACCCGAAGGCATTTTGGCGTAATCATTAGTCGTCGTACGTTCACAGCCCTGCCTGATCGGCGCCGCCGAACACTCCAGCGGAATGGAATGCTCCGCGGCACCATTTGGAGAAAAGTTGTTTGTTACACTTGAGTGTCTTCTGAAGACATTAACAAATGCTTTCTGATGATCGGGACGGGCGCTTTGGGTATACCGTATCCAAAGCGCCCAGCACCCGATTGAAAGAGAGCGACATGGGTATCACTCGCCGGATGATAGCTGTACTCGTCCTGTTAGTCATCGCGTCGGCAGCCGTAGTCGGTTGCGGCTCCGATGATGACGATTCGGGCCCGGTAATCACCGGTATCGATGTGAAGGGTAGCAACGATCCGCCTAAGCGGATCAAGCATCGGGATCCCGAGACGGTACGCGGCATCGTGGACAATTGCCGGGTAACCG
>JALYJZ010000023.1 GCA_030775025.1 bacterium | reverse complement strand
GAAGAATGCCCTTGAGGCGGATATCCGGACGCTCAGCGAACGGATCGCGCTGCTCAGGCTGCAACTTGAGGCTACGGACGAAAGCCTGGAGGAGGCAAGCGAACGGGAAGCCTATCTCCTTTCGGTCACTGGATTCCTGGAAGAGAATGACCGTGACTTCGTAAAACGGAACGATCCGGTCGGCGGACGGTTCGCGTTCGGCGGCGGCGGCACCGAGCATGGACTCGGCATGTCGCAGTATGGCGCCAAGGGTGCTGCGGAACGCGGCCGGGACTACCAGGAGATTTTGTCGCATTACTACCGCGGAACGTCGATCAAGAAAGTCGGCAGCTTCAGCGTGTCCGGCCAGGGAGAATCCGAAGCGTACGTCGCCCGGGTGGTGGCGGGCGAGGTGAGCGCCAGCTGGCCGATGGAGGCACTCAAGGCGCAGGCGGTGGCGGCCCGAAGCTATGCGTACCGGAACCGTGGGAACCAGGACTGCACCCCGCGGACCCAGGCATGCGGACAGCCGCGTGACCGGATCCGGGAGGCGGTACGGGCGACCAAGGGGCAGGTTTTGAGCCACGGCGGGCAGGTGGTGGCGGCCTACTACCATTCCACTTCCGGGGGCTGGACGGAGAACAATGAAAACGTCTGGGGCGGTACGCCGCTGCCCTGGCTCCGGGGCGTGTCGAGCCCGTGGGAGACGGACTCGCCACACTGGTACTGGGAATCGAAGAACTACACTCGGGCGCAGATGGAAGCGATCCTGAACCAAGACCCGCGCACTGCGGTCGGGCGGCTTGAGAGCGTGCGGATCATCGGGCGCGGCGTGTCCGGACGGGTGACGTCGGTAAGGGTCCGTGGCTCCAGTGGTGCCAAGACCGTATCCGGTCCGCGGTTCAAGACCATCTTCAACGCGTATTCGCCGGCGGATGAACCAGGGCTGCGTTCAACGCTGTTCGGGTTCAGGTAAGCACAAAGTAAAAGCCCCCGCGGAATCTGATGTGATTCGTTGGGGGCGTACCCGCCAGGTCATCGGTGCCCGGCAGGGTGTTGGTGTGGTCGGGGTTCCTAGTGCTTGCCGTCTGAAGCAGCCCACCAATCGTTCCATGCCTGGGGGTGCAGGACGTTCTGATGGATCAACGGTCCGTAAATGAAAAGACAGACCCCAGTTATCAGGACGCTCCATGTCGTTCCGTATACCTGGTAGGCGAGCATGCCTCCCAACACCAGCCACACGACTCCCGAACCATAGAGCACGATGGGAAAGAACGACTCGCTACGCTGCTTGTAGAAATCGACGTATCCGAACTGGGCGATCGCCGCGGCCACTACGTAGAGCGCGAGCAGAAGCACGGCAGTGAGCCACGAGATCCCGAGCTCATTGAAGATCCAGATCGCGGCGGCGAGCTGCAGTCCCAGGCTGAGCACGACCGTGTCCAGCACGTCCCAGAAACCCCACCACGATCGGTCATCGTGAGGCATGGGGATGAGACGTTTCGCCAGCGCACCGTCGAGCCCATGGCTCAGGAGTCCGACGATGTACAGCCAGAACGCCAACTTCGGGCTATCCGATCCGAGCGAGAACGCCGGAAGGACCAACAGGATGATGACGGGAACACGCAGGAGCGTGACGAGATTCGGCAGCCAGCGCATGGCCGCACCTCCTTGTTCGGTTGATCGATGGGTATTGATAAGGTGCCGACCGGGCAGTATATCCCCGGAGCGGCGGCTTAATCAAGCGACGTTTCGTATCCAAGCAACTCCGCGCGTTCCAGGTATTGGGTGGCCTTGTCCGGATCGCCGTCCAGCCGCGCCAGTTCGGATTTGAGATACCAGGAGTAGCCCCAGCTCGGGTCGAATTCGGTCGAGATGTCGATGGCTTGGGCGGCTTCGTCCCGCTCGCCGAGCGCCAACGCCGCCGCCGCCCGGAGGTTCCAGGCGTCGCGGTATTCCGGCTCCGCTTCGCTGGTACGCCGCCCGACGACCAACGCCGCTTGATGCTTGCCCAGCTCGTACAGCAAGGTGCCTCGTGCGACCCGGCGGCTGGTTTCGCCAACCATCCCGGACATCCGGTCGAATACTGCAAGGGATTCTTGCGCGGCGTCGTCGGGTACCTCGGTAAGCTGGTTCAGGAACGCGGCCACGAGAGGATCGGGATGGGAAATGGTGGCCGGCGTATTGGCGGCGTCCTGGAGGATTTGGACGCTTTGCTTCGGGTCCGCGACCGAATGTGCCAGTGCAAGCGGATACGCCGTTACGACGTTATCCACTGGCGCGTCCTCAAGCAGACGGATGACCGTGTCGAAATCGGCGGTTTGGAGCGCGGCGTATGCCAGGCCGATCCGGATCGTCTGGTCCGACGGAGTGCCGAGCCGGTCGCGGGCAGCTTCGTGCTTTTCGCCAGCCGCCGCTTCGCCGAGCCGCGCCAGATCGCCGTTCGCCCGGGCGAAGTGGCCGGCGGCCCGACCATACTCGTCCCGGAGGTATGCCAGTGCACCCAAGGAAAGCGCCCGGTCGGAGGCCGGTGCGATCGCGTACGCGAACCGCTCTTGCTGATAGGCGGTGTCGAGGTCATTGCGGCTAAACGCCGCCCGGGCCTCGGCATCGAACGCCTGCGCGCGTTCCGTCCGCCATCCGGCCGAAGCGAACCAGATGGTAACGGCAAGCACGGCCGCGGCCAGCAGCGCGAGCGCCAGCACAGTTAACCGTCCGCGTCGGTGCGGCCGGACAGTCAAACGCGAACCGGACTCAGCCTTGTCTGGCTTCGAGTTTCGCGAGCGCGGCTTCGGCTTCGCGGAGCTTCGCTTCGGTCTCGGCGACGATGTGCTTCGGTGCGTTTTCGGCATAGTCCTTGTTGGCGAGCCGCCCCTTGAGCCGCTCAATGTCCATCTTCGCCCGCTCCATCTCTGCCTGCAATCGTTCGGCCGCCGTCTCGGAGGTGAGTCCGGCCAGCGGCACGACCACCGTCACATCGCCGACCACGGCGGTCGCCGCCTCTTCCTTTGGCGGATGCTGCCCCACGCGGAGCATGCTGAGCCGGGCCAGCTTGTTGATCGCGTCGCCTGCTTCGGCCAGCCAGGCCGGTTCATCCGTCACCAGGTACGCCTGCACGAACGATTTGGCGGGGGTGCGGTGCTCCGCCCGGATCCGGCGGATCGCTTCGATCACCTCGCGGATTCGGTCGAACCGCTCGGCATCCTCCGGTTGGTCGAGGTCTTCGCGCACGGCCGGCCACGGGCTGGTGATCAGCGGTTCCGGTTTTCCCAGTCCGTCCTGCCAGATCGCCTCGGTGACGAAGGGCATGAATGGATGGAGCAACCCGAGGACGGTCTCCAGCGCGTACTTGAGGATGATCGCGGTATTCTGCGTGGTCTCGGGACTGCGGAGCTGGACCTTGGCGACTTCCAGGTACCAGTCCGCGAAGTCCGACCAAATGAATTCGTAGAGCGCGTTACCGGCAAAGCCGAGGTCGTAGGGCTTAGCGAGCGGCCGAGGCCGCGACTCCGCGGGAATGTCTCCCGGCTTGTCGTATGCGGCCGGATCGTGGAACGCGGCCTCCACGGTCTGTGCGGTCCGGCAGAGCTTGTGCAGGATGCCGCGGTCGAAGGTCGTCAGTGTCTCGGCCCGAAGCAACTTCAGGTCCGCCTCGCCTTCGACGGTACCCGTGATGAACCGGCTGATGTTCCACAGCTTGTTCGCGAAGTTCCGCGATTTCACTAGACGGTCCTCGTCGAACTTGAGGTCGCCGCCCGGCGAGGTCGAGGTGGCGAGCATCCAGCGGAGCGCATCCGTGCCGTACCTGCCGATCATCTCCAGCGGATCCACGCCGTTGCCCAGCGACTTCGAGAACTTCCGGCCGCGGGCGTCGCGGACCAGGCCGTGCAGATAGGCGGTATGGAACGGCGGCTTAAGCCGGCCGGTCTTCCCGTCCTTCACGTCGAGCGCCGCGGTCATCAGCACCATCCGCGTGATCCAGAAGAAGATGATGTCGTAGCCGGTCTCCAGCACGTCGTTCGGGAAGAAGCGCTTGAAGTCAGCGGTATCCTTCGGCCAGCCCATCGTCGAGAACGGCCAGAGCGCGGAACTGAACCAGGTGTCGAGCGTGTCTTCGCTTGGCTTGAAACCGGCCTTCTTGGTGAGCGATACGTCACCCTTGTCACTGATGAACGCCGGCACCGGGTGACCGAACCAGATCTGGCGGGAGATGCACCAGTCGTGGAGGTTCTCCAGCCACTGGCGGTACGTCTTCCCGAACCGCTCGGGGACGAACTTGAGGTCACCGTCTTCCACGAACCGGATCGCCTGCTCCTTGATGTCGGACACCTTCACGAACCACTGTTTCGAGATGCGCGGTTCGATCACGTCGTCCGAGCGGTAGCAGCGGCCGACGGAATGTTTCATGAGCTCTTCCTTCTCGAGCAGCTTCTTCCGCTTGAGCCAGTCCACGATTTTCTTCCGGGCCGCGAACCGGTCGAGCCCGGTCAGTTCCTTTCCGGCGGCTTCGGTCATCTTGCCGTCTTCGCCAATCACTTCCGGCGCATCGAGTTCGTGACGCTTCCCGATCTCGTAGTCGGTCCGGTCGTGGAAGGGCGTGACCTTTACGGCGCCGGTCCCGTACTCCGGGTCCACCGCGTCGTCCGCGACCACCTTGATCTTCCGGACACCGCTGATCATCGGGATCTCGATGGTCTGTCCGACGAACTTCTTGTATCGCCTGTCCTTCGGGTGTACTGCCACGGCGGTGTCGCCGACCATTGTTTCCGGCCGGGTGGTGGCCACGGTGAATGGCCCGTAGGCGAGATAGTAGAGCACACCCTCCTGCTCCTGGTGCTCCACCTCGTCATCGGCGAGCACCGTCCGGCAGGCCGGACACCAGTTCACCATGTAGTTACCGCGATAGATCAGTCCCTTCTTGTAGAGCTGCTTGAACGCTTCCTGTACCGTGGCGCGGCGGGGTTCGTCCATCGTGAAGGCGTTCCGGCTCCAATCGCAGGACGTGCCCATCGCCCGGACCTGTTCTTCGATCGTTCGCTTGTTCTCCAGGGCATACCGCATGGTCCGTTCCTCGAACTTCTTACGGCCGAGGTCGTGGCGGCTCTTTCCCTCCTTGGCGAGCTGCTTGTCCACCATGCTGGCGGTCGCGATCGCGGCATGGTCCGTGCCGGGAAGATAGAGTGTATCGAAGCCGCGTTTCCGGTGGTAACGGATCAAGGCGTCTTCCAGCGCGAGCATCACCGCATGGCCGCAGTGCAGCCGGTCGGTGACGTTCGGCGGCGGCATGATGATCGTGTAGGGCTGCCGGTCCTTTTCATCCGCGGTCTTGCGGTCGGATGCCGGTTTGAACGCACCCGACTTTTCCCAGGCCGCGTAGATCCGGTCCTCGTAGGCGGATGGGTCGTAGGCTTTGGGGAGCTCCTTCGGCTGCTGCGGTTTCGGCATACGCTTCCATCTTAGCCGCGCGGGTGCCGCCCCGGCTATGATGGACAGGTGATCAAACGAATCAAGCAATTCTGTTACGAACGATTCGCCGCGTACGGAATACTGGCGGCGGTCGGATTGACGATGCTTTGGACGGTGTGGCCGTCGCTCGGAAGCAGCGGCTACCTCGCTGCCTGGGATGCAGGCGGCCATCTGCTTAAGGCTGAGTACTTTGCTACGGACCTGCTGCCGGACCTTCGCCTGGACGGGTGGTTCCCGACGTGGCACGGTGGCTTCGATTTGTTCCAATACTATCCCCCGTTGCTCTACTACCTACTCGGTCCGTTGACGTACGTCTTCGCGCCAGAGCTGGCGCTCCGGATTTTCACCGCGGCGCTCTGGGTCGGACTCCTGCCCGTGACGTACTACCTGCTTCGGAGCTTTGACCTCGGCCGGCTGCCGGCGGCGCTCGGCTCGGGCCTGCTGCTTTCGTTGAACGCTTCGTTCGGTGTGGGGCTCGGCGCACTGTACGGCGTCGGCCTGCTTCCCAACGGTCTCGGCTTCATCATGGCGATCTGGGCGCTCGGACGGCTCAAGCGCGACCTCTTCGAGTCACGTCCGGCACCCAAGGTCATCGTCACCGGGGTGGTGGTGGGCTTGTTGTTCCTGGCACATACCTTCTCCGCCTACTGGTTCGGGGCGGCCGCGGTATTGCTTGGCATCGCCGCGACCTGGGACCGGCCGATCGCCCCGGTGCTGCGCCGCCTCGGCTTGGTGTTCGGGATTGGCCTCGCACTCTCCGCGTATTGGTGGCTGCCGCTGGCCGGCAGCTTCTCCGCCATGGGAGAAACCGGAGCGATCCAAGGCCAGTCCCCCGGTACGATCTTGAAAGGACTGCTCCTGGCGGAGGATTCCGGCGGTTGGATGATCAGCCTGCTTGCGGTCATCGGACTGGCGTACCTCTGGTTCCGCCGACATTACCGCGAGCTGGGGTTCTTCCTCGCGATCGGCCTACTGACCCTGCTGCTTTCGATCAACGCGATCAACGCGATCCTGCCGTTCGGTGACGTGATTGGATCGAGCCAGTTCATCCGGTTCCACGCGTTCTTCGCCCTGCTTCTGATGGTCTGGGCGGCGCTGGGGATCGCCGGTCTTTGGTACGCGGCGCGACGGCTGCCCCGCGGTTGGCAGGCGCCAGGTACGGCCGCGTTCTCGCTGGCGTTGGGATTGGTGGCGGTCCTCGTAGTCATCCCCACGCTCTCCGAGAAGCGGCTGTTCATCCGGGTGGTCGAGAACGGACCGACCGCGGAGCTGCAGACACTCGCCGCGGAACTGGAGCTGAGGCTCCGTCCGGGTGACTTCGTGTTGTCCGAATTCAACTGGGAATCCCGCTTTCTGCTCGGTTCACCGCATTTCGTGAACCAGCGGCTTCCGCGGGAGGTACCCGGACTGTGGGACCTTGACGGTAACTTCCCCGAAGGAACGCGCGGTTCCGGGCGGCCGGTCCTGATCGCGTCGACGTTGGGAAACCAGGAATACCTGGCATCGCAACGAGACTATCTCGAAGAGCGTGGAGTCCGCTTCATCATCAGCACGCACCCGTCGACCCGGATCGTCCTCGATGCCCAGCCGTGGCTCCGGGAAGCCTGGAGCGGGACAATCCTGTCGATCTATGAGGTAGTGGAATTCGACCGACCATTCGGGCTTCCGCCGACGC
>JALYJZ010000022.1:5283-7457 GCA_030775025.1 bacterium | reverse complement strand
CGTACCGAGGCATCGATCACCCGGGAGCGCGAGGCGCTTCGCGAAGAGCTGCGGAAGGAGCTTGCCGTCCTGACCGTCGAGACGACCCGCAAGGTCCTCGGCGACGTAGTGAAACCCGCCGACCAGGAACGGCTGGTGACCGCGGCCGAGCGGTATCTTGCGAAGCAAGCGCGACCGGTTAAAGCGAACAAACCGAGCGTGAAGCGCAAGCCAGCAGGGAGGAAGCGTGGCTGAACTGGGCAACTACGCCCGTGGCCTCCGGCAGGTCGTCAGCGATCCGGCAGCGGCTTGGCGGGAACTTGCCGGGCTGGCCGCCGCCCTGGCGACCACGCCGGACCTCAAGCGGGGGCTGATCGACGCCGCCGCGCGTCCGGAACCGGCCCGGGGCAAACGGCTGGCTTTATTACTAAAGCCTTGCAGCCGTCCGGTGGCCCGCCTGGTGGAACTGCTCCTGATCGACCAGGAACTGGACGCCATCCCCGAGCTGGCCGACGCATTTGCTCGGGAGCTGGCGAAGGAAGGGTATGCCCGGGTCCACCTGGAAACGCCCACGCCGTTGGACGGTCCGGCGGAGCGCGGCATCCTGAAAGCCCTGAAGATCGATCCGCGCCGGGCCTTGGTAACGTATGAAGATAATGAACGACTACTCGGCGGCGTCCGCGCCACCGTCGACGGACGCGTCATCGACGCCAGTCTCGGCGGCCGACTCGACCGGGTAGCAGAAGCCGTAGGAGGTATCGCATGAGCAAGACCGCAGACCAGATCGCCCAATCATTGAGCACCGCCGTCGGAAAGGCGAAAGTGTCGTCCGAATTGGCCGACACCGGCCGGATCATCGCCGTCGGTGACGGCATCGCGATCGTCTCAGGATTGTCCGGCGCGCAAGCCATGGAGAAGCTGATCTTCCCCGGCGGCCGCGCCGGTATGGCCTTGAACCTCGAGGAGGGTACCGTCGGTGCCGTGCTGCTCGGTGACGAGCAGGGCCTGACCGAAGGCGCCGAGGTGCGCCGGAGCGGCGAAGTGATGAGCGTGCCGGTCGGAGAAGCGCTGATCGGGCGTGTCGTCAACGCGCTCGGCGAGCCGATCGACGGCAAGGGACCGATCAAGACCAAGGAAAGCCAGCCGGTGGAAAAGGTCGCCCCCGGCGTGATCACCCGGAAGCCTGTCGACACGCCGCTGCACACCGGCATCAAGGCGATCGACGCGATGATTCCGATCGGCCGTGGCCAGCGCGAGCTGATCATCGGCGACCGGCAGTCCGGCAAGACCACCATCGCGGTCGACACGATCCTCAACCAGAACGACGACGTGATCTCAATCTACGTCGCGGTCGGCCAGAAGGAATCACGGATCCGTCAGCTCGTGGCGACGCTCGAGAAGCACGGTGCCCTGAAGCGGTCGATCGTGGTCCTGGCCTCGGCCACCGATCCCGCCGCTCAGCAATACCTGGCGCCCTACGCCGGAGCCACCATGGGCGAATACTTCCGCGACAGCGGCCGGCATGCGCTGGTCGCCTACGATGACCTTTCCAAGCATGCCGCGGCCTACCGGCAGCTCTCGCTCCTGCTCCGGCGTCCGTCCGGCCGCGAGGCTTATCCCGGTGACGTCTTCTACCTGCACTCGCGACTGCTCGAACGGGCGGCCAACATGGCCGAGGATCACGGCGGCGGCTCGCTGACGGCGCTGCCGATCATCGAGACGCAGGCCGGCGACCTCTCGGCCTACATCCCGACCAACGTGATTTCCATTACTGACGGCCAGATTTACCTCGAGACCGACCTGTTCTACCAGGGTATCCGGCCGGCGATCAACGTCGGTAACTCCGTGTCCCGCGTAGGCGGGGCCGCCCAGAACAAGGGTATGAAGAGCATCGCCGGAACGCTCCGGCTGGACCTCGCGCAGTACCGCGAGCTCGCGGCCTTCGCGCAGTTCGGCAGCGACCTCGACGAATCCACTCAGGCCAAGCTGGAACGTGGCAAACGCGTGACCGAGGTCCTGAAGCAGCCGCAGAACCAGCCGCTTCCCGAGTGGGCCCAGGTGGCGGCGATCTACGCGGTGACCAGCGGTGCGCTGGACGACCTGGCGCCGGAGAAGATCGGTGCGTTCGAGGAGGAGCTCCGCAAGCAACTCGAGAAAGACCGGAAGTTCACGGACGCGTTCAAGCAGGACCCGAC
>JALYJZ010000022.1:0-5273 GCA_030775025.1 bacterium | reverse complement strand
GTGTAGAGGTAGGCGCCGTTCTCCACGGTGGGGGAGAGCATGGCCAGGTCGAGCGTGCCGTCCGGGCGGGAGGCGGTGGTCTCGGCGGGCGTCCAGCGCGGCACTCCGTGCGGCCGGCGCAGCAGCTCGACGCCGTGATCGCGGCGGTCAAGAAGAAGTTCGCCTGACATGGCAAACACCCGCGACATCAAGCGGCGGCTCGGCTCGATCGACAACATCCGGCAGATCACCCGGGCGATGGAGATGGTAGCCGCCACCAAGATGCGCCGGGCGCAGGAGGGCGTCCTGGCGGCGCGGGCGTACGGCGAGAAGGCGCGGGAGGTTCTGAAGGCGGTGGCCGCGGAGGACGTGGACCATGACCAGCCGCTCCTGGCCCGGCGCGACATCAAGCGCCGCGCCGTGGTACTGATCTCCACCGACCGCGGGCTTTGCGGGGCGCTCAACACGAACGTCCTCAAAGCCGGCCTCACCGCGGCCGGCGGGCAAGGGCCGGCAAGCTTCATCCCGGTCGGCCGCAAGGCGGAGCAGGCACTGGCTGCCCGGAAGCTTCCGCTTACGGCTAACTTCACGGGACTGATCGATACGCCTCGCTACGAGGACATCCTGCCGATTGCCGAGCTACTGGTCAGCGAGTTCACGGAAGGCCGGCTCGACGCGATCGACCTGGTGTATCCGCGGTTCATCTCGACGCTGCGGAGCGAGCCGGTCACGGAACGGCTGCTCCCCGCCGTCCTGCCCGACCAGGAAGCGGGACCAAAGGCCGTCCTCGGGTTCGAGCCCAGCCCCGAGGAAGTCCTGACCGCCCTGCTGCCGCGGCTGATCGAGATCAGTTTGTTCACGGCGCTGCTCGAGACCAAGGCCTCGGAGCACTCCGCGCGGATGCTTGCGATGCGGAACGCCACCGACAACGCCGACGAGCTGCTGGACGCGCTCCAGCTCTCCTACAACCGTGCTCGTCAGCAGGTGATCACGACCGAGATCGCCGAGATCGCGGCCGCCAGCGCGACATCCTGATCGTTCTTGACGCTTGCCGTCCACCGCGTACGATGAGCCTAGAGGCCGTCGCACGCGCCTCGCTCATATAAAAAAGCATTGACGGAAAGGCTCTCGTACGCTACAATGCCTCAACCTGAGGAACCACCCATGAATAGCTACCAGCTCCAAGAGCTCATCAAAAACATCCAGACCATGATGCGCTGCCCCAGTTGCGGTGCTAATTACCAGGAGAATCACATCCATTTCCTCGGCCAGCTCGACATGGCGGCGTTGATCCAGCTGGACTGCGAATCCTGCGGCCTGCCGGTGATGGCGACGATCGTGATATCGGGCGGCAAGGAACAACAGGCGCCGAAGCTCCTGTCAGATGTCACTGCCGAGGACCTCAAGGGCAAGGACGCCAAGAATCCCGTCACCAGCGACCACGTGGTGGACGCGCACCAATTCCTGAAGGAGTTCGACGGGAACTTCGAGCAGCTGTTCAAGACCGGCGGCGGGGGCAGCGGCCGGGCCCGCTAAGGCTGGCAACAAGCTTAGCGGTCAGCTAAGCTGGATTTCGTATGGCTGATTACACGCTCAGTGCGGCACCCCGCGAAGAAACCGGCAAACAGGTCCGGCGGCTCCGTCGTGAGGGCAAGGTCCCAGCGGTACTTTACGGCCACGGCGTCAAGCCGCGGAACCTGATGCTTGTCCGTGGGGAGCTTGAGCGGGTCTACCACAAGGCCGGCGGTTCGGCGGTGGTGGCCGTGAAACTGCCTGACGGCGAGGAAAGTGTGCTGATCCAGGACGTCCAGCATGATCCGACCACCGGCGTGTACCTGCATGCCGATCTCTACCAGGTGAAGATGGACGAGAAGATCAAGGCGACCGTACCACTGACGTTCGAAGGGACCTCCCCGGCCGTCCGCGAACTCGACGGCACCCTGCTTACCAACCTGAGCGAGGTCGAGGTGGAATGTCTGCCTGGCGACCTGCCGTCCGAGATCGTGGTGGATGTGGGGACGCTGGCGACGTTCGAAGACTCGATTACCGTGGCGGACCTGAAGGTCTCCGCTAGCGTCGAGATCCATGCCGAGCCGGAAGCCAGCGTCGCGACAGTTACGCCGCCGCGTACCCAGGAGGAAATGGAAGCGCTCGACGAAGAAGCCGAGGAAGTGTCGCCTGAGGACGTCGAGGTCGAAGGCGAGGCCGAGGCCAAGGAAGGCGAGGACGGAGAAGCGGCCGAGGGCGAAGCGTCCGGCGGTGAAGACTCCGGCGGCGACAAGGGCGACGCGGAAAAGAAGAAGTAGCTACTGGACTCCGGTCATGCCGTGATAGGAGGCATCATAGGTCTCCCGATTTTGGACGATGCTCCACTCAAAATGGTTGGTTTTTCCTTCTTGTCGCTCGACATAACAAGGTCGGTAGTGTCGGCCGTCGAACTCAACGACGTACAGCATGAGAGATCCCCGCGATATCATCCCGGGGAAGCTTTGCGAGTGCCGATCGCGGCGTAACTTCTTGTGTAGTCTAACCTCGGTGTCGGCAGCAAGCTCCGGACTCAGTCCTAGTTCTTCGACGAGCGCGCGGCGGGCAGCCTCTTCCGCGGATTCACCGTGCCTGATTTTCTCCCCGATGGATCCTGGAAAATTTCGACTACGTACCCGACCATCGTCAAAGACTTGCCGTTCATTGAGACGGTAGAGATGCCCGTCATCGCCGTGGTGCAAGACGATAATGCCCGCCGCCTCGGAGTGGCGGATCAGTTCTCCTTGCTCTCCCTCAAGCAGCGCCACCTCCCCTGATTCAAGTTGCCCCATGAGGGCTGTGATCGTATTCGCTTCACCAGTACCCCATTCGTCGAGTGGGATATCGTGGTCTGCCAAGTATGCTTGTAATTCCGGCTCTGTGCGTAGCGTTAGACGTCCATCTGCGCTCATGGACTATCCGATACGGTAGGCCGGGCGGACGCCCAGCAGGTCGCCGAGCAGGTACACGACGAGGATGTAGGACACGAAGATGATGATCAGCCCGAGGATCGCGTAGAGCACGGTATGGCGTGCCTTCTCGACGCCCTCCGGGTTGCCCATCGAGATGATGAACCGGAACCCGCCGATGATGATAAACAGCAGCGCGACGGCGCCGGCCCAAAGGAAAAGGGTGCCGATTACTTGGCCGAACAACGAGGAAGCATCGAAGTCAATCAGCGGATTGGGAATCTGGGGTGGCGAAAGTGAATCCATGGTATGTAGTGTACCGCAAAAATTGCGATATGAAAGGGTTTATTGACCTACGAACATACCGCATCCGTCCAGGATTGACAATAGCATAAGCAGCCAGCTATACTAACAAGCGAGCGACCATTAGGTTGCCGGAGGGAGGAGGGCTTACGGGAAACGGGTTCATCGCCTTATGCGTATGCAACGATTATTCATAGTCTTGGTTTCGGTACTTGTGCCGCTTCCCGTGGGAGCAAGTCCTTCACCGCTGCCATCGCCGACACCGACGGTAGCGCCGTCGCCAGCCGTCCCGGCACCGCTTCCCGGAGAGCTTCGCATCAACGAGCTCCTGCCGAACCCCGAAGGCGCCGATACCGGACGGGAATGGATCGAGCTGAAGAACGTAAGCAGCCATGAGGTGCTCCTGGAGGACGTGACGGTCCGGCGGGAGTCGGGATCCAAGCTGGCGTCGGTGCTTCCAGGGACCGTCTTGTCTTCCGGAAGCGTGCTGTTACTCAGTGACCTTTCCGGCAGCCTGGTCAACGGCGGTGATACGCTCCTCCTGTTCTCGGACGAGGTCGAGCTGGACCGCGTGACATACGACAAGGCCGAGAACGACCAGACATGGTCGCGCATAAACGACACGGAGGGTGTCTGGACGGCCATGGGGACGCCGGGAGAGGAGAATCCGACCGTGCCCTCTGGCAGCAGCCCAGCTCCCGCCGGTACGGCGGCTCCCTCGCCCACGGATGCGGTGACGGTGGAATCCGACGGCGTCCCGGCGGCGACGCAGCGCCCCGGCGCGGACAAGCTTCCGAAAGCTGGTCCGGGCGGGGGACCGTACGCCCTCGCCGTCGCGCTTGCTACACTCTACGCATGGCAACGAATGCGTCGCCGGTCATGATTACGCGGTCCGTCGAAGAAACCAAGGAATTCGGCCGGCGAATGGCGCGGATGCTCGAAGGCGGTGAGAACCTCCTGCTGGCAGGCGATCTCGGCGCAGGAAAGACGGCGTTCGTCCAGGGCTTAGCCGAGGAGCTCGGCGTGCAGGAGCCGGTCAAGAGCCCGACGTACACATATCTTCGCGAATATGAACTTCCACATCGCTCGGCCCGGTTGGCGCACTTCGATCTCTATCGCTTGCCGGACCGCCCGACTCCCGCCGACCTGCGCTCGATCGAACTACCAGAACGTTTGGATGACCGGGACGTGATCACCGCGATCGAATGGGGAGACAAGATTGCCCTCTCGCCGGAGACACCGGCATGGACGATCCGGTTCCTCGTTTCCGGTTCGGAGCGGAAGATTGAACTACCGGAACGATTACGGAAGAAGCTGCCGCGATGAGGCGCTTCTTGCTGATCGACACGGCATCTGAGCCAGCGGTGGTGGCGATCGCCACGCAGCGATCGGTGCTTGCTGAGGCAAGCGTGGCGGACCGGCGACAGCTCTCGGAACAACTGCTTTCCCGGATCGACGAACTCAGCCGCGAAGCCCGGCAACCCTTGGACGGCCTCGCTGCCATCGGCATCGTTAGCGGTCCCGGTCCGTTCACGGCGCTGCGTATCGGCACCGCGGTCGCGAACGCCCTGGCCTACGCGAACCGAACCCCACTCGTTCCCGCCGCAGCGGGCGAGACACCGTCGCTCACGGCCTTCGCCGCCCTGGTCCTGGAGCGGCTCAAGCAGGGCAAGACCGTCCGGGCGGTACTCCCGACTTACGGACGCGAACCGTCGATCACTCCCCCGAAGGAATCCGGTAGACGTTCACCGGACCGTCCGTCTGGCCGGGCTCCGCAGGGAACTGCCGCCAAACCGGATAGCGCTCGCGGAAGAACGCCTCATTGACGGCATATCCTTCGTCCGCCCGCTCCGACGGTCCGATCATCACGAAGTCGATCCGGTACTGCCGGAGCAGTTCCGGCGTTTCCGGCACGCCCTCGTACATCCGCCGCACGTCGGATTCCCGCTGCGCGAAGTCCAGGCCGTAGCTCCAGAGCCAGCCCGTGTAGCCCAGTACCAGCCGCCTGCCGGCGAGCGATGCGACCGGGTTATTCACCTGCTGTCCGGTCAGCCAGAC
>JALYJZ010000021.1 GCA_030775025.1 bacterium | reverse complement strand
CGGAGCGGTGGCCCAGGTCACGTGGCCTTCAAGGAAACGGGCCAGATGGAGCAGCTTCTCCCGCCAGGGAATCTCGTGATCCCGGACAGCGTTGATCACGGCGTAGGGGAAATCGGAAGCCCCCCACGCCCACCGGCGGAGCTGCACGTACTGGCCTTTCAGCGTCGAGGCATAGGTATCGTCGAGTACCGCGTCCTGGTAGACCGGTACGTAAAGCGGCTGCACGAAGTGGTTCCCGGCGAGGCGGAAGTACGTCCGCCAGTACTGCTGGCCATCCTCGACGATCGTGTCGACGGACCAGAAGTCGGTGTCGACCACTGTCTGCAGTCCCTGGGCATGCGCCGCGAAGTTCCGAAGGCGGTACGGCCGCGTCGATTCGATCATGTGCCAGAACGAGGAACCGGTGGCGATCACGCGGTTGATCGCGGTCGTATACCAGAGGTTGTTATGGAACAGGGGCGTCGGCTGGAACGTGCGGTACCGCCGCTCCGGCGTCAGCAGGTACTGGTAGGTCAGGGCCGCGAAGTATCGCGGATGCGGCCGGTGGTCCGCATCGAGCGTGGTCACGATGACTTCCTCGTGTGGGATCCCCAACTTGTCGATCTCCCGTATCGCCTTACGGCCGGCCCAGGCGATGTTCGATCCCTTCCCCTTAACCTCACCGGTAATGTTGGACGGATGCTCGGTGACGATCAGCCGTTTGAAACGACGCCCGAACTCGCGACGGATCGCCCGGGCGTTCGCCCGCGCCCGCACCTTGTCACGCTCTTCCGTGGCCAGTACGACGATCATCCGGTCCGGTTCGTATGACGCGTCGGCGATCGCCTGGAAACTCGGACGAAGCGTGTCGAGGTCCTCGGTGTACGTCGCGACGACCACCAAGTGATGGATCCGCGATGCCCGGGGCAACGGTTCCGGAGAAGCGATCGCCGCCTCGACCTGGGCCAGCTCTTCCCGGAGTTCGCGATAATCCTGGGCGAGTCGGCGATTGGTCAGTCCGAGCCGGCGCCGCCAGAGCCAATGGTCGATTCCCTGCCTGCCGCCATCAAGCCGGCCTATGACCCGCCGGAGCGTCGCCGCATAGCTATCGATGCTCCGTTCCAGCGCCCGGATCCGACTGTGCCAGTCCACGCGGGTGTCGCGGCGGAGCCGGCGGTACGCCCGGATCAGGTTGGTCGAGAGGATGATCGAGCGCACGAGCCAGTAGACATCGAAGAGCAGGATCGCATACGCGACCACCGGGGGCGCCAGGAACGAGAGAACCACCGCGCCGATAAAGATCGACCAGGTGACGAGGCCCGGTACCATCTCCAATGCCCGCCAGACGTCGGGCGGTACGGTACGGCGAGTCGCCGACGAAGATATCCGCGTATCGGTGAACGCGGGTTGGTCGACGTAGCGGGCGATCTGGCGCTGGGTCAGCACGCCCATCAGTATACCGCGTCGACGGAGCGGAAACCCGGTTTCAACGTCCGACTAACGCCGGCCGCTGTAGTTGGGCGATTCCTTGGTGATGGCCACGTTGTGCGGATGTGATTCCGCTTGGCCGGACGCGGTAATCCGGACAAACCGGCCCTTCTCCCGAAGCTCCGGTACCGTCCCGGAACCGACGTACGCCATCGACGCCTTGAGGCCGCCAACCATCTGGTAGACCGTCTCGCTGAGCCGGCCCTTGTACGGCACGCGACCCTCGATGCCCTCGGGAATCAACTTCTTGAGGTCCTCCTCGACGTCCTGATAGTAGCGGTCGGCCGATCCCTTCTCCATCGCGCCGAGCGATCCCATGCCGCGGTACTGCTTGTACTTGCGGCCTTCGTAGATCACCGTCTCGCCTGGACTTTCCTCGACCCCGGCGAAGAGGCCGCCCATCATGACCGTCTCCGCACCGGCCGCCAGCGCCTTCCCGATGTCGCCGGTGTGTTTGATGCCGCCGTCGGCGATCACCGGCACGTCGTGGCGCTGGGCCGCGTCGGCGCATTCCATCACGGCCGAGAGCTGTGGCGAACCGACACCCGCGACGATCCGCGTCGTGCAGATCGAACCGGGCCCCACGCCGACCTTCACCGCGTCGGCGCCGGCGGCGATCAGGTCCTTGGTCGCGGCGGCGGTCACCACGTTCCCGACCACGACGTCGAGTCCAGAGTGCTTCGACTTGAGCTTCTCTGTGAGCTTGAGCACGGCGTCGGTATGGCCGTGCGCCGTGTCGAGCGAGATGAAGTCCGCTTCCGCGGCGGCGAGGGCGTCGGCCCGCGCTTCGGCGTCGGCGGAAAGGCCGACGGCCGCGCCGACCATCAGCCGTCCCTGCAGGTCCTTGGCAGCAGTTGGATGATGCTTCTTCTGTTCGAGGTCCTTGAACGTGATCAGTCCTGTCAGCTTGCGGCTCGCGTCCACGACCGGCAGCTTCTCGATCTTGTGCTTCTGGAGCAACGCTTCCGCTTCCTGGAGCGTCGTGCCCTCGGGCACGGTGACGAGCTTGGTGGTCATGATGCTCTCCAGCGTGCGGTGGCCTTCAAGTTCGAAACGAAGGTCGCGGTCGGTGACGATGCCGGCCAGGGCACCCTTCGCATCCACGATCGGGATACCGCCGATCCCGTGGCGCGCCATCGTGGCACGCGCCTCGTCGACGGTCGCGTCCGGCGTCAGCGTGACCGGCTCGCGGATTAGGCCGGACTCGGCGCGTTTGACCTTGCGGACCTCGTCGGCCTGCTGCTCGATGGTGAGGTTCTTGTGCAGTACGCCGACGCCACCTTCGCGTGCCAACGCGATCGCGAGTTCGGATTCGGTGACGGTATCCATCGCCGCCGACACCAGCGGGACGGCCAGGCGGATGTTCCGGGTAAGGCGGGTTTCCGTGGAAACGGCACGCGGGCGGATCTTGGAGAGTCCGGGCAACAGCAAGACATCGTCGTAGGTCAGCCCCTCCCCGACGATCTTTTCACGTGCCTCCATGTACTTACGCTACCCAGCGGGCGGCGTTTCGGCAACCGGCTCAGCGGGAAAACGCGGCGATCGTCTTGGCGACTTCGTCGTGGATGCCGTCGATGCAGTCGTACTTCCTGACCTCGTCCTCGTTTACCCAGGCGAAGTCCGTGAACGCGCCTTCTTCCGGCGTCACCTCGCCGCCGGCGTAGTCCGCGCCGAACTGGAGCAGGACCACAGGAATGCCGTCCGGACGCACGAAGACCACGTCGCCGAGCAATTTGAAGTCGCTGCCGAGTTCGATTCCGGCTTCTTCCTTGGATTCACGACGAAGCAGGTCCGCCACCATGCCGGGAAAGTCCGCGACGTCGCCGTTCATCCGCGGCGGGTTGGCGAGATCGAGGTCACCGTGCTCGAGCTTGCCACCCGGCACCGCCCATTTGCCTGGATGCACCTTCTCGCGCTCGTCGCGCTTCAGGATCAGGCAGCGGCCGTCGCTCGTACGGAACGGAATGACCGTGGCGACGAAATAGAAGAGCTTGTCGGGCTTGGCGGCGTCAGTACTGATCTTATCGGCGGGCACGTCTCCAGTTTACCTGTCAGCGGTGATCAGCCCAAACGGAACATTAGGATGTCTTGGCTTCGTGGATCGCCTTCGAAAGCAGACGCTTGAGCTCCGGATCGTTATCCGCGTGATGGGATTTGGATAGGGCATCCAAACAGTCCAGGGCCGTGGAACCGATCGCGGGATCCGAATCGCCGGCAAGTAAGGTCAACGCGGTGATCGCCTCTTCCCGTTCATCCGGTACTTCCCAGACCCAGTCTTTCAATCGGCCGATGGCGTCCATCCGAGCACCCGGATGTTCTTTTCCCGACCCGGCCATATCCAGTAAGGCACCGACCGGATCGCCGGAGTAACGACCGTGATACGGAGGGTGTTCGGTATCCATAAGTAGCTCCATGGCTGAGAGATAATAACTCAACCAAGGCATTAAATCAAGTGAGGACGCAGCAAAGTGTAGCTCTGAGAAAGCGCGTCCGCGGCAGCGGCCCAATGGTCCTCGACCGCTTCGACCGGCGTTCCCGGATCCTCCGCCCGATCATGGTGGACGGTCGCTTGCGCCTTGAGTTCGCAGGCCGTCCGGGCCGTATTTTCCGAGATCCCGAACACTTCAGCGTAGAGTTTACAGAACGCGTCCACCAGCCCACTCTTGTCCGGCTCGTGCTCCAATTCGTCGTGCTTGCGCCACCAAGCGATCTCCAATTCGCCGGCACGGTGAGGCTCGAAGGTGAAATGAGAATGCTCCCGGATCACCCTATAGTAACGACTCGCGTACTCCACGGCCGCATCCCAATCGCGAATATCGTGAGCAGCGACCGCGCCGAACAGATGCCTCACTGCCTCGCGCGAAGCCGCCGCGTCTATTCCGAACAGCTCGCCCGTCCAGCGTTCCAGCGCGGCCTCGATCCGCGGACGGTCCTTGTCATCATGGGCCCGCCAGAACTCGTATTCAGCTCGGGCGGTAGAATCGGGATTGAGCGTAGGGTGTGGCATTTGAGCGGGTAAGGAGAATCGAACTCCTCTTTCGTGCTTGGGAAGCACGCGTAATGCCACTATACGATACCCGCATGGCGAGTGGCCGGACGGCCGCCGCCCTATTGTATGACAACCAGTCGCTTCGGTGTGCGGGTCAGGTTCCGCGCACCGTGCGGCGTGACCAGTACCATGTCTTCGATCCGGATGCCGAACCGGCGCGGCACGTAGATGCCCGGCTCGACCGCGATGACATCACCAGCCGCGAGCCGGTCGCTGCGATTCGGGGAGATCCGCGGTCGCTGATGGACCTTCCGGCCGATGCCGTGGCCGAGTGAATGGACAAACCGTTTGCCATAGCCGCCCCGCGCAATGACGTCCCGCGCCGTCGCATCAAGTTCCCGGCCCGTGATGCCGGCCCGGACCGTCCGGATGGACGCCTCCTGCGCCCGGAGCACGAGCCGGTACGCTTTCCGTTGTTCGGCATCGGGCCGGCCGATCGCCACCGTCCGCGTCATGTCGGCGCAGTATCCGCCATACCGGCAGCCGAGGTCGATCACGACCAGGTCTCCGGCCCGCAGACGCCGTTCCGTCGGCTGATGGTGCGGCTCGGCGGCGCCCGCTCCCGCCGCGACGATCGGGTCGAATGCCAGGCCGCTCGCACCACGCACCTTCGCCCGGCGGCGGATCGAGTCAGCGATTCCCCGTTCCGTCGCCCCGGCGCGAACCATTGCCAACACGTCATCGAACGCCCGCTCGGTGATCCGCTGGGCCCGGATGATGTTCCTGAGTTTCGTTTCCACGGTTTCTGAGGCGGTTTCCTTGAGCCGATGGGCGGATTCGAACCGCCGACCTTTCCCTTACGAAGGGACTGCTCTGGCCAGCTGAGCTACATCGGCCTCGTATCGATTATAACGTCCGGGTGTCGCACCAGAAAACGCTACGGAGCTGGGCTCAGGGATGCCGCCGATCAGAGCGATGCTTTGAAGGCGTTTTCAGTGTCACACCCGGACGCGGTATGATAAATGCATGCCGCAAGTGAGCGTCACCGAACGCAAGGTTTCCCCGAAGCTCGATCAGGGACTGATTACCGGCCTCTACGCCGGCGCGGTCGCCTGGGTCTGGATGCTCCTGATCGGCGCGCTGGGCGCCGGCTCCGCCGCCGACTTCGGTGTATACCTCTCCGCGACGGTCCTCGGTCCCGATGCCGTACAGAGTCCCGGCTTCGGCGGAGACTGGTTAATCGGTTCGGTGATCCACTTCGTCTACTGGACGATCCTCGGTGTGGTCTGGGCGTTGCTCTGGCCGACCATCCGCCGGTACGGCACGCTCACTCCCGCGCTCCTCTTCTCGATTGCCGCGTACGTCGTGGTCGTCCAGATCATCATGCGGCTGATCGAGCCGGCGGCCGTCGATTCGCTCGGCGTGTCCGGCTACTTGATCGGCTTCATCCTCGGCGGCTTCATCTTCGCCTGGCGCTACCGCCGGGCTTGAGTCCGCCAGATTCCGCGGCATCCTGCAGTTGCTTACGTTCTTCGGAAGTCAGCGTCCGATGCTGGCCTTGCTTGAGCCGTCCGAGCGGTAGCGGCCCGAACTTCACGCGCATCAGCCTGGTGACCGGATGCTCGACGGTTTCGCACATCCGTCGGACCTGGCGGTTCCGGCCTTCCCGGATGGTCAGCTCGAGCCGGGTGCCGCCCGGCACCTTCCCAAGACGCCGCACCGTGGCCGGCTGCGTGCGGCCGTCCCTGAGCCGGACACCGTCACGCAGTTTCTCCAGCGCCTGTTCGGAAACCGATCCTTCCACCACCGCCCGGTACGTCTTCGGAAGTCCGTATCGCGGATGAAGCAGCCGGTTGGCGAGCTCGCCGTCGTTGGTGAGTACCATCAGGCCGGACGAATCGGCGTCCAGTCGTCCGACCGGATATACCCGTACGTCGCGCGGTACCAGTTCGGTGACGGTCCGCCGGCCATGCGTATCCGCGGCGGTGGAGATGACGCCAAGCGGCTTGTGTAGCAAATAGTAGCGGTACGGCTGCCGTCGCACAGGCTTCCCCTCCAGGGTGACCCGCGACTCGGGGGAGATCTCAAGCGCCGGATCGGTCACGACTCGACCGTCCACGCGGACCTTTCCTTCCTTTATCAGCTCCACCGCCCGGCGACGCGACGCGGCACCCGCCGTCGCGATGAACTTTCCGAGCCGTATCGGCCCCTGACCAATCCCGCCACTCATTCCAGCACGAGCGCCAGTAGCGCCATCCGTACGTACAGGCCGTTCCGGACCTCGCGGAAATATGCCGCCCGTGGGTCCGTATCCATCCGCGCGTCAATCTCGTCCACCCGCGGGAGCGGGTGCATCACCGCCACGTCACTTTTGGCCTTGGCGAGTGATTCCGGACTCACCACGTAACTGCCTTTCACGAGATCGTAATCCGCCTGCTTCGCGAACCGCTCCCGCTGCACCCGAGTCACGTACAGCACGTCGGTCTCCGGCAGCGCCACCTCAAGCGACTCGTGCATCGCTACCGGTACGGAGAGTCCGTCCCGGACGGCCTTCGGAAGCTCCAACGACTTCGGGGAAACGAGGTTCAGTCGGATGTCATACTGGGCGAGCAAGCGGGCCAACGAGTGGACGGTACGGCCGTATTTGAGGTCGCCGAGAAGCGTTACGGTCAGGCCATCCGGTCCGCCCTTTTCCTCGATGATCGTGAAGAGGTCCAGCAGCGCTTGGGTCGGGTGTTCACCGGTGCCGTCGCCGGCATTGATGATCGGGACGTCCGCGATGTCGGCCGCCCGGCGCGCGGAACCGCCTTCCGGGTGCCGCAGTACGATCACGTCGGCGTACTGCTCCAGCGTCTTCACGGTATCTTCCAATGTCTCGCCCTTGGTCACCGAGGATGACTTGATCTCGTTGATCGGGAACACCTTTCCGCCGAGCCGGAGCATCGCTGCCGCGAACGACGCCGACGTCCGTGTGGACGGCTCGTAGAACAGGTTCATCAGGACCTTCGAGCCCAGGCGATCAAGCGAACCATGCTCTTCCACTGCCTGCCGCATCCGGCGGGCCTCTTCGAACAGATGCGCGCACAATTCCGGCGTGAACTGCGAGGCGGTCAGGACGTCGGTGCCAGAAAGCGGATTCTTCGTGGGATTCATCGGGCGGGCCTCACGACGTGAACCGCCCGTCTTCGATGACCGTCTTTCCGCCCAGCACGACTTTCCGCGGCTTCCCGTACGCCGTCCAGCCGGCGAACGGCGACCACTTCGCC
>JALYJZ010000020.1 GCA_030775025.1 bacterium | reverse complement strand
ATCGAGGACCGACTTCTTATACCCTTCCTCGAAGCTCACCGTCTTGAAAGGAATGCCGATGTCCTTCGCCACGCGCAGGGCGTCGCGGCGGTCCCGCGGCCACTGGGCACAGCCTTTCTGGAACCGGCCGTCCGTCCAGTTCTCCATGTAGACGCCGGTCACGTCATGGCCCTGCTCCTTGAGCAGCGCGGCGGCCACGGAGGAATCCACTCCGCCGCTCATCCCGACGACGATCTTCTGGGGCTTGTCCATGCCCCTATTCTAGCGCGCTTGGGTGGTGGCCGGCGCCTCTTCGGCCGGCACGCCCGATTTGTCCTTGAGCTTGCCGCGGGCCGCGGTAGGATCGGCATACCCATGCTCCTTCAGGATGCCGGCAAGTTCGCGGTTGATCCGCATGAACACGGCGGGGCCCTCGCTGACCAGTGCCGTCCCCACACCGACCGCGCTGGCACCGGCCAGCAGATGCTCGAACGCATCCGTGCCTGATGCCACGCCGCCGACGCCGATGATCGGGACCCCCCCCAGCAATTGGTGGAATTTGTGGACGTTGGCGAGCGCCGTCGGCTTCACATAGCCGCCGCCCAGTCCGCCGAAACCGCCGTTCGGCGCGATCACTTTCTCTTCCTTCTCCGGGTCGATCACGAGCGCGTTACCGATCGAATTGATCGTCACGATGAAATCCACGTTTGTCTCGCGCAGCACTCGCGCCATCTCCTCGAACTGGCTGGCGTCGAAGTACGGCGGCAGCTTCACGCCGAGCGGAAGCTTGGTCACGGCGCGGCAGCTCTCGAGCATCTTCCGTGATGCTGCGAAGTCGTAGCCGAGCTGGCCCTTGCCGGCCAGGTTCGGACAGGACAGGTTCACCTCGATCATGTCCACGCCGGCCTTGTCGTAAGCCGCGATCATTTCCTCGTTGTCACCCTCGCCGATACCGGAGACCGAGGCGATCAGTGGCTTGTTCCAGCGTTTCAGGACCGGTACCAAGCTTAGGTACCGTTCGATACCGAGGTTCGGCAGGCCCATCGAGTTGAGGCTGCCGCGCGCGTCCACATGCCAGCGCGGCAGGTCGTTACCGGGCCGGAACGCCTTGGTCGTGGTCTTGATCACGATCGCCCCGGACTCGGACTGCCCCAGCGCTTCTAAGTCGCCGGCGCTCACGTCCTTCGCCCCCGCCGCGTTGATAACGGCGGAGGGGAACCGGATGCCGCAGATGTCTGTCGCGACCTCGTTCATTGCCTGTATGGTAGCACGCTAGGAGCCGTCCGGCGGCTGCCGACTACTTCGGCTCCAGCGCGACGTACTGGACGACCGCGCCGGTCGAGTAGTAATCGTCGAACCGTTTGTTCGGTCCCTCGATCGGATCATGCATCAGGTAGCGGCCGCGGTCCTTGCCGAGCAGGACCACGTAATGGTTGTATTGGCCGGGCCGATCGACCCAGACGATCACCGGGTCGCCGTCCGCGAGCTGCGTATCGATGAACTCCCAATCGGCCGCGCCGCGCCCCGTCCCGGCGAGCTTCAGCTGGCCTCCCGACGCACCGTGGACGTTGTTCCAATAGAGCAGGTCGCGATCGAACGCCCCGACGCGCTTGAGCGCCGCGTTCAGGCGGATCGGGTCCGTGTCGATGCCGTACCGCTTGAAGACCATCGCCGCGGACGCCACTCCGCAGCCGTAGTCACCGATCGTCGAGCCGCTAAAGCCGAGCGTGGCGTCGGCCCAGCGGCTGTCGCACTGGTTGAAGTAGCCGTCGGCGGTGCTCCAGATCCGGCGGCCCACCCGTTCGCAGCCGGCCCGTCCGAACAGGCCGAGCTGTTCGAGCTTCTCGCGAGCCTGCTCGTACTCGGTCTGGAACCGTCCCTCTTCCCCGCGAGTCTGCCTGAGCACGTCGGCCCGCACGTCGCGGACGGCCGCGAGTTCCCGGACCTGCCGGGCGGACGCCGATTCCAGTTCCTCGAGCCGATGGGTGCGCGACAACAACGTCTTACGATCCTGTTCGATCCGCTCGCTTGTCGCAGCCAGCTCATCGGCCAGCGCCATCGCGTAATCACCGAGCGATCCGTTGACGGCCCGTTCGCTGAATGATGCGGAGACGCCGCCTTGACCGGCCAGTATCTCCCACGCACCCGGCGAACCGCCGAGATAGTCCACGCGGACGACGGAACCCAGGGATTCCTTCCGCTGTCCGTACTGGTCGAGCAATTCGATCAGTTCGTCCGTGGCCGCATCAAGCTCGCGACGGACCTCAACGATCTGGGCCCGGATGCCGGCTAGCGCTGCCAGCTTGGCTTCGATGGTCTCGTCGAGCACCGCCAGCTTGTCCTCCAGCGAATCCACCTCGGCGGCCTTCTCGTACAGGCGCTGCTCCTTTTCCGCGAACTCGGCCAGCGGATCCGCCGCGGCGCCGCTGGGCCACAGGAAAGCACATGCCGTCAGCACGGTGAGCGCCATTCCTACAATCGTTTTTCGTTTCGGTCCGGACATCGCTTTGGCCTCATCGTACCGCCGCGCGCAATCGCGGACAACGCGCCGCCGGACGGCTAGCTGCCAAGCCCGAACAACCGTTCGGCGTTCGCCGTGGTCGCGGCCGCCACTTCGTCGAACGACAATCCCTTGATTTCCGCGATCTTTCGCGCCGTTTCGACGACGAACGCCGGCTCGTTCCGCTCCCCGCGGCGGTCCGCCGGCGGTAGGAAGGGCGCGTCAGTCTCGACCATTATCCGGTCCAGCGGCACCGCCTTGACCACCTTCCGGAGCGCGTCGTTCCCGGGATACGTCACCGGCGCGGTGAACGAGATGAAGAATCCGAGCGTCAGGACCTTCTCGGCGAATTCTCCGGAACCGGTGAAGCAATGGACCACGCCGGGACGTTCCGGCAATACCTGGCATGCTTTCTGGAGCGCTTCCACGGTGAGGTCTTCGGCATCACGGGAATGAACAATCAGCGGTTTGCCGACCGCGGCCGCGATCGCCACCTGACGCTCGAACGCCGCGGCCTGTGCAGCCGGGTCCGGCCCGTCCGCGTAGTGTGAATCGAAGCCGCACTCGCCGATCGCCACGACGCGCGGGTGCTCCGCAAGACGATGCAACTCGGTTGCGTTATCTGGCGTGACGTCCCCGGCGTCATGCGGATGGATCCCGGCGGCCGCCCAGACGTTCGGGAACCGTTCCGCCAGTGCGGTCGCGCTTCGGCTCCGCTCCAGCGTCGTGCCGACGTTGATCAGCCGGGTGACCCCCGCCTTTCCGGCCCGTGCCACCACGGCCGCTTCTTCTCCGGCGAACTGTTCGAAGTCGAGATGGACGTGGGTATCGATCAGGTCGGCCATGCTGCTCCTAACGGATCCATCGCACCCCCAGGCTGAGCGGTATGCCGAGGAAGACGAGTGCCAGCAAGGCGGCCTTGTCAGGCACTACCTGGAGCAAGAGCAGCAGGAGCGACAGCTGGCAAATGAGCCCGATCACATGCGCGACCTCCATGGCCAGGACGTATTCCAGGCGCGGCTCTTCGTCGGCGTGCTTGTAGTACCGGCTGAGGTACGAAGTGGTGAGCAGCGATTGTCCGAGGCCGCTGAAGAGGTTCACACCGGCGACGTGGCTAGTAGACGAAGCCAGCATGCGGAACGCGTTCGTGCCCGACATGGCGATGGCACCTCTCTTCAGGTACCGTCGCTCTCCCCGCTTGTCTTCGCGTCGTCCGACGGACAGGGACACCGCGGCGGCACTGAGCACCGCCACCGAACTGAGCACTCCGACGCCCGCGTAGGTCGGGATGATCAGGAAGATTAGGATCGGCCAGACTACGCCCTCCACGACGTAAAACGTGCTCTGCGAGAAGTTCGCCGCGAGGTCGGGAAGTATCCGCCGGTGCAGGAGTCGGAGATCAAGGGGACGGTGCTTGACGACGTTCGGGGAGCGGAACAGGATCAGCCCGGCGGATAAGAGCAGGCCGCCGGCGATGCCGTACACCCAGCCGATCCCGAAGACCGTCGCGATGACGCCACCGGCCGCGGGGGCCACGCCATGCGCCCCGATAACCAGGGCGTTCATCAACCCGACCTGGCTGCCCCGGCGGCGGTGAGCTTCGGATTTGGAGAAGCTTGCGTGGAACGCCGGCCAATACAGCGCCCGATCGGCTCCCTTGAAGATCGCCGCCCACCAGATCGGCCAGTCCAGGATAGGCAGCAGGAACAAGCTGGCCAGGAACAATGCCGTGCTCACCTCGGCCAGGGCCATGATCCGGTTCGCGTTGACCTTGCTGATCAACCACGCCGCGAGGAAATAGAGCGGACCCGATATGGCGAAGGCGAGCAGGAAGAAAAGGACGACTTGCTCCACCGAATAGCCGATCTTGAGCAAGTAGACGGGTGCCAGCACCTGGACCGATGCCGCCCCCAACGCCGCCAGCCCGTGCGACCAGTAGAGGTGGCGGAGCTCCGTCAGTCGCGGCGTATGGTAGTGGCTGTGATGGGCGAATTGAAGCATGTTGACTAGCGAATCTTCGTAATCAGGTAACTCATCGGGATGGCAAGAAGCACGCCCGCCAGAAGCACATTGCGCTCAGCGAGGCCAGGCAGGAGCAAGGTCAGAGTCAGCAGCAACCCGAACGCGATGATCCAAGCGATCGCACTTACCAGTTGCATCATGAACAAATACGGCAGTCCGCGCCGTTCGATGTTCTCATAGTAGGTGGTATTGAACGCCGTGTGGTACAGCGAATAGCCCATGCCTGAAGCCAGATTGATGCCGAACACGTGCGGACCGGTGGTAGCGAACGTCCGCAGGAAATGTCCAAGGCCATTGATAGCGGCGCCTTCTTTAATGTAATGGCGTGCGCCCTTGGTTTCTTCACGGGTACCCACGTACAGCGATACCAGAATCGAGGTCAAGATTAGCACCGAACTCAATAGACCAACGCCGGCGTAGCTCGGAATCACAAAGAATGCGAAGAGGGGCCAAGTCTGGTTAAGGGTCCCATCGTTGTACGTTTCAGCCAAGTTGGCGATGAAGTCTCCGCGGTACTTCCTCAGCTTGCGCCAGGAAAGCTTGAACGGCTGGTTCTTGACGAAGGCCTGTCCGCTAAAGAGCGGCGCGGCGGCAACCACGAACATCGCGATTGAGACGATGTACAGTGCGTTAATGCCGAACTCCGTGGCGATCAGGCCGCCCACCGCCGGCGCGATGCCGACCGCCAGCATCTGCATGCTGCTCCACGCCCCCACCAAACGGCCGGTCCGCTTGTGAGCAAGACTGGCAGCAAAACTACCTCGAAAGGCCGGCCAGTAAATTGAGGTGTACCACGCCCACGCGAACGCGATAGCCCAGAGCGGCCAGTGATATGTCGGCAGGGTGAGGAGCAAGAGGAACTGCACGACGTTACCCACCATGCTGACTGCTATCAAACGGGTAGCTCCGAAGCGGTTGATCAGGCGCATCATCGGATAGATCAGGAATATCCAGAAGATGCCACCCAGCAGTAGATACTCAAAGATCTGCGACAGCGTATATCCGAGCTGGTACAGATAGATCGGTATAAAGATGACGACCAGGTTCTCTGCCAGGGAGCGGATGCCGTGCACCCAGAACAATTCGGATATTCCCCGCAGACGGAGGGCATGGTAGTGATGATGTAATGCGCTCTGCATCTGTGTTTGTTTTCCGCTCTTATCTTAGGTCATTTTTCGCCCGGTTCCCGCGGGAAGAGCGGAGCGCCGCGACGGACGGCCGTGCCAGAGGGAACCTTCTCCCATTCGAGCAGCGATTCCGCGTCCCAGCCGGTGTCTTTCACACCGAGCCTTCGTTGGAGTTCCGCCGCTTTGCCGGGGATGAAGGGCGCGTACAGCAGACTCAGGTGGCCGAGCACCTGTGCCAAGACATAGAGGGAATCGGCGAGCGGTTGCCCCTCCTGCTTGTACGGCCGGGTTTCCTCGATGAACCGGTTCGCCAGGGAGACGAGTCCGTTCAGGTGTTCCAGGGCTTCCGCGAACTTCGGTGCTTCGAGCAGGTTGGCCAGCTCATGATGCGCCTGGCCGACATGCTCCTTGAGCTTCGGATCGGCGGTGCCCTCCGGGACCTTGCCACCGCACTTCTTCTCGATCAGTGTGAGTACCCGGCTGGCCAGGTTGCCAAGGTCGTTGGCAAGCTCGGCGTCGTAGATTTCCTTGAAGTGCCGCTCCGAGAAGTCACCGTCCTCCGCGTACGGGAGCGCCCTGAGCAGATAGTAACGGACGGGATCAACCCCGTGCCGTTCGACTAGTTCGAACGGATCGATCACGTTACCCTTCGACTTGCTCATCTTTAATCCGTCGATGGTGAAGAACCCGTGGATGTAGAGCTTCTTGGGAAGCGGCAGCTCCGCACCGAGCAGCATTGCCGGCCAATAGACGGCATGGAACTTCCAGATGTCCTTGCCGATGACATGCAGGTCCGCCGGCCAGTACCGATCGTACTTCGTTTCATCCCAGCCGTACCCGATACCGGAAACATAATTGGTGAGCGCGTCGCACCAGACGTACATCCGCTGCGAGTCGTCACCCGGCACTGGGACACCCATCTCCAGCTTCTTCGCCGGCCGGGAGAAACTGATGTCCTTGAGTTCGCCGTCCAGGAACGCCAGTACCTCATTGCGGCGGGACGCCGGTTCGATCGCATATCCGCCCGATTCGATCGCCTTCCGGATCCGGTCGCCGAATGCCGACAGCTTGAAGAAATAGTTCTCCTCCTCGACCCGCTCCGGCGGCGTACCGTGCACCGGGCATTTACCATCGGCGAGTTCCGCCTCGGCGTAGTACTGTTCGCAGTCGATGCAGTAGAGGCCGCGGTACGTACCCTTGTAGATCAGGTCCCGCTCGACGAGCCGCTGCCAGACCTTGGTTGCGGCCGGGTAATGGCGTTCCGTATCGGTCGTGCGGATGAAGTCGTCGTTCGAGAGGTCGAGCACGGTCGCGAGCTTCCGGAATCGCTCGGCGTAGCGGTCAGCGACCTGTTGCGGGGTCGTCCCTTCCCGCTCCGCGGCCTTGATCAACTTCTGGCTGTTCTCGTCGGTGCCGGTCAGGTAGAACGTGTCATCGCCGCGCAAGCGGTGCCAGCGGGCAATCACGTCGGCTTGCGCCGCTTCCGTGGCATGCCCGATGTGCGGGTCGGCATTCACGTACGGAATCGACGAGGTGACGTAATATTTCTTTTGTGATTGCTGGATTTTCGCCATACGGAGCCATTGTAGAGCAGCAGGCCGGCTGGCGGAATTAACGCTTCCGGTTTCCGTTCTCGGCACGCACCACCACTACGATCTCGCCTTTCGGCGGATGGGTCGCGAAGTGCGCAGCAAGTTCCGTCGGCGTCCCGACCCGGATGTCCTCGAACTTCTTGGTGATCTCCCGAGCCACGGATACCTGAGCGGCGGGATGCCGCGCGGCGAGCTCGCCGAGAAGTTTCTCCAGCCGGTGCGGCGACTCGTATAGCACCACCGGCGGGACCATGTCGGCGAGCTGGTCGAGTTTCTTCTGGCGTCCTTTCTTGTGCGGCAGGAACCCGAGGAACGTGAACTGGTCGCCGCCGAGCCCGACCGCGGAAAGCGCCGTGGTCACCGCCGAAGCGCCGGGGATCGGGACGATCGGCACGTCGCTGCGCCGCGCCAGCTCCACTAAGCGCCCGCCCGGGTCCGCGATCGCTGGGGTGCCGGCGTCGGTCACCAGGGCGAGGTCGGCACCCCCGCTCAGCTCCGCCACGATATCCTGTTCCTTGCGGCCGCGGGAATGCTGATGGTACGACCGGACCGGAGTAGCGA
>JALYJZ010000019.1 GCA_030775025.1 bacterium | reverse complement strand
GTCACTGCCTGGCTGGGGTCGCGAGCACGAGGCCGGGGTCGGCGGAAACGCGCAGCCGCGACGCGCCGGTAAGGGCCTCGTCCCGTTGCCAGTACGCGGCCAGACCGATCATCGCGGCGTTGTCGGTGGCAAGTTCCGGTGGCGTAGGAAGCAGAGGCACGGAGAGCCGCTGACCCAGCGTTTCGCGGAGCAGGCGGTTGGCGGCCACGCCGCCGCCGAGCAGTACCGCGTTCGGTCGGTAACGCCGGGCGGCCCGGACCGCCTTTTCGACGAGCGTGTCGACGACGGCCGCCTGGAACGAAGCGGCGACGTCGTTGACCAACGCCGCGGTAATCCGGCGATTCCCCACGGCCTGCCGGACGGCGGTCTTAAGGCCCGAAAAAGAGACGTCGAGATTATCCTGGTTCAGCATCGGGCGCGGGAAGTCGAACGCCGCAGGATCGCCCTGAGCGGCCCGTTTGGAAATTTCCGGGCCGCCCGGGTACGGCAGTCCGATCAGCCGAGCCACTTTGTCGAACGCCTCGCCGCTGGCGTCGTCCCGGGTGGAGCCGATCAACGTGAAGTTACTGTGTCCGTGCATCAGTACGAACTCGGTGTGACCACCGGAGGCAACGAGCCCGAGATACGGGAACCGGAATGCCGACTCAGCGGCAAGGCAGGCATACAGGTGACCCGCCAAGTGGTTCACGGGTATGAGCGGCTTGCCTTTGGCCAGGGCGAGTGCTTTCGCCGTTTCTACGCCGACTATCAGGGGACCGATCAGTCCGGGACCGTGCGTAACCGCGATCGCGTCGATGTCCGGCCACCCCACCTTCGCGTCGTCCATCGCCTTTTCAAGCACCGGAATGATCATTTCCATCTGGGCTCGTGCGGCGACCTCCGGAACAATGCCGCCGGTCACGCGGTGCTTCGCGATCTGCGAACTCAGAATACCCGACCGCACTTCACGACCATCTGCCACGACCGCGGCCGCGGTCTCGTCGCAGGATGATTCGATGGCGAGGATGTCCATATTCCCAGTCTACTGTAGGCCGGAGCGTACACACGGTAAGCTGTAGTGGTATGCAGGTCGAAGACCTTAGTAATGCCAGGGGGGCATGGAACAAGTTCGCGCGCACGAATCGCGGCGGGGTGCTCCAAAGTTACGAATGGGGCGCGTTCCGGGGCGAGCTGGAATGGGATGTCCGGTACCTCGGCGTTCGTGACGGCGATACGCTTCGGGTCCAGGCGCTGGTCCTGAAGAAGGGGCTCCCGGGCGGGTATGCCTTCTACTACTGTCCGGAAGGACCGGTCGTGAAAGACGGCGACTGGCATGATGCCAAGAACCAGGAAGCGGTCGAGACGCTGGTCCGGCACCTCGACGACCTGGCGGGGGAAGAACGAGTCGTCTTCCTGAAGATCGATCCCCATTTCGCCGCGGAACGATTCCCGCTGGACTGGCTTGGCGAAGCCGGCTTTCGAGACAGCCCGGAGGACATCCAGGCCGCGATCGTCAGCGAGGTGGACCTGGCGCCGGAGCCCGAGGATATCTTCGCGAGTTTCAAGCAGAAAGGCCGCTACAATGTCCGCAAGGCCGTGAAGCACGGCGTGAAGGTCCGGAAGGGGACGGCCGCCAAGGATCTGGACACCTTCTATGCGCTGCTCGAAGAAACCGCGAAGCGCCAGGGCATCACGTATCGCGAGAAGTGGTACTACGAGCAGTTCCGTAAATACCTGATGCAGGAGAACGACGACGCCTGTTTCTTCATCGCCTCCCACGGCGGCGAGCCGGTGGCGGCCACGCTCTGCACGTTCTTCGGCAAGGAAGCGATCTACCTCTACGGCGGTTCGACTCAATCGGACCGCAACCTCTACGCGAGTTACCTCTGCCAGTGGGCGGGCATGGAAGAAGCCAAGCGGCGTGGCTGCAGTTTCTATAACCTGACCGGTATCGCGGCGACCGATGACCCGAACGATGCCTGGGCAGGCCTGCGCCAGTTCAAGCTGAAGTTCGGCGGGGGGCAGACCGACCTGGTCGGTGCCCGGGATTACGTCTACCGGCCGGTCGAGTACTTCCTGTTCACGAACGCCGACCGGGTGCGCCGGAAGCTCGCCAAGCGGTCGGGGCGATAGGCGTTAGACTAGGAACCATGGAACGCATCCTCGCTCCGATCCGCCAGGCGATTCCCGACCCGCTGCTGGACGCGGTCCGCGTACCCTACCATTTCAGTTGGGCGCTCCTGGGCAACCTGATCTACGGATTCCCGGCCCGGAAGCTCAAGGTAATCGGCGTCACCGGTACCAAGGGGAAATCGACGACGTCGTACCTGACCGCCAAGGTGCTGGAGGCCGGCGGCCATCGCGTCGGCCTGATCTCCGGCGTGATGCTGAAAGTCGGTCCTGAGGAGCGGCGGAATACCACCAGCTTGACGACGCTCGGTCGGCTCTCCAATCCGCGTCTGCTCCGTCGGATGGTGCGGGCAGGTTGCACGCACGTGGTGATCGAGGTGACCTCGCACGCGCTGAATCAATTCCGCGTATGGGGGATTCCCTTCGAGACGGCGGTCCTCACGAACTTCAGCAAGGACCATATGGACCTGCACGGGTCGATGGAACGCTACCGGGCTTCCAAGGGAAAGCTTTTCCAGAAGCTGCGGCATGCCGAGCGGAGCACGGCGGTAGTCAACGGTGACGACCCGGCCGCGCCCTACTTCCTCGAATTCTTCGCCGATACCAAGTACGTCTACGGAACCACGTCGAAGGCGCGGAATATCTTACCGTTGGCCCGGCGGGTGATCGCCGAAGACATCAAGCTCAAGTCGGATGGCAGCACCTTTACCGCCAGGAATGACGAGACGATCCGGGTCGCACTTGGTTTGCCGGGGGCGTTCAACGTGTCGAACGCCCTGGCGGCGGTATCCGTCGGCTTGGCATACGGGGTGAAGCCGGCCCGGGTCGCCGACGGTATCGCGGCCCTGCAGACCGTACCCGGACGGATGGAGCGGGTGGAGGCCGGCCAGTCCTTCACGGTCATCGTGGACTTCGCCCATACGCCCAAGTCGTACGAGACGGTCCTCAAGACGCTGCGCGAGATCACCACGGGCCGATTGATTTCGGTCCTGGGGGCATACGGTAACCGCGATTCCAGCATGTTCCCGAAGATCGGCAAGCTGGCTGCGGAATATTCGGACCGCCTGGTAGTGACCGAGGATGATCCCGGCACCGAAGATCCCACGAAGCTCACGGAGCTGTTGCTCGAGGGAATCACCCACGGAGGCATGACCGCGGATGACTACGAGGTCGAGATGGACCGCCGCAAGGCGATCAACCGGGCGCTGCGCCAGGCGAAGCGCGGCGATACCGTCGCGCTGCTCGGCAAGGGCGCGCAGTTGGTCATGCGATACGGGAGCGGCAACCGGCCCTGGGATGAACGGAAGGTCGCGGCCGAGGAGTGGCGGAAGCTTTCGAAAGGATGAGCGGCTGCTTGGCAGTCCCGGACCGGGGGCGTAGACTTTAATCAAATGAAACCGATCGGGCCAGACCTAACGCTCGAACGAGACGGAAACGAAAGATCCGCCCCTGGCGGGTCTTTTTTAAAACCGAAGTCGCCCATCGGATTCATGACCGAGGCGGAGGCGGCGACCTACGATACTTGGAGAAAGACGGCAGGTGAAAGCGCCGGCACCCGCTGCTACAGCGGCTTCGGCCAGCGCAGGGGTCGGTTCGAGCGATACGCCCTGGTGCCGCGTGCCGTCCGGTCCAAGTCCGGTAAGGAGATCCTCGACATCATGCACAAGCAGATGCTTCCCGACGGCCGGGTCGTCGTCATCGATGGAGCCGAGGCGGTGGAAGTAAGATCCGACGAATTCATGGCGGCGTTCGACCCCGAGCGCCTGCAAGTGGCCCTTGAAGGTGCCGACCGGGCGCATCAGGAAGACGAGACTGGCAGATTGGTTACCGATATCCTGCAAGCGGTCGAAGAAACGCGCACCGAACGGGAGCTCGCCGCCGTCCGGCAGGAACTGGGCTCCCCGCTCGCCGCGTAATCGACAGGGGTGGGCGGGCGTAGAACAATGGGGGTATGGCCGCTTCGTCCCCAGCCCGCAAGAAACTGGTACTGATCGATGCCCACGCCCTGATCCACCGGGCGTTCCATGCGATCCCGTTCCTGGCGAAGCAGGACGGCGAGCTAATCAACGCCACTTTCGGTTTCACTGCCACCGTGCTTTCGGTGCTCAAGAACCTCAAGCCGGAATACGTGGCGGTGAGCTTCGACCTGCCGGAGCCGACATTCCGGCACAAGCAATACGCGGACTACAAGGCGACCCGTCAGAAGGCGCCGGACGAACTCCGCTCCCAGTTCGGGCGGGTGCGCGAGGTCGTGGAAGCTCTCGGGTTCCCGGTGTTCGAGCAGGCTGGCTACGAGGCCGATGACGTACTTGGCTCCCTTGCCAAACAGTTCAGTCAAAAGCACGACCTCGACGCGTACATCGTCACCGGAGACAAGGACGCACTCCAGTTGGTGGACGATCGTGTGCGAATCTTCACGCTGCGGAAGGGCATCAAGGACACGATCATCTACGACCCGGCGTTGCTCAAGGAAGAGACCGGCCTGACCGCGGACGAGTTCATCGAGTACAAGGCGCTCAAAGGCGATCCGTCCGATAACATCCCCGGCGTTCCGGGAATCGGCGACAAGACTGCGACGGTCCTAGTCCAGAAGTACGGTTCGCTCGAAGGGCTGTATGCCGTACTTGAGGAGGATCCGGCGAAGCATCCCGACATCAAGCCGAAGGTGCGGGAGAACCTCGGCGCCTTCAAGGACCAAGCGTTCCTTTCGCGCGACCTTTCGCGGATCGTCACCGACATGAAACTCCCGTTCCATCTGCCGGACTGCGTGATCCATGACTTCGACCAGGAACGCGCCCTGGCACTTTTCAAAGAGCTGGAATTCAGTTCGCTCGTACCGCGCCTCAAGGAAGCGATGACGGTGGAGCTGCCAATCGCCGAAGCCGCCGCGCAGACCGCCGAGGCGGTCGAGCGTGACTTCTCGAAGAAGGACTATCGGATCGTGGCGACCGCCGCCGATTTCAAATCCTTCCTCGCCGAATTGAAGGAGCAGGAGGTCTTCGCGTTCGATACCGAGACCGACACGCTGGATTCCGTGAAACCGGTCCTCGTCGGCCTGTCGTTTTCCTGGCAGGCGGACCGGGGGTGGTATCTTCCGGTCGGCCACGCCAAAGGACCGAACCTACCGCTCGAGAAGACGCTGAAGGCCCTGGCACCGGTCCTTGGCAGCGCCACGTACGGCAAAGTCGGCCACCATCTCAAGTACGACTACGCAGTCATGCGGGCCGTCGGGATCGAGCTCCAGGGCCTGCACTTCGACACGCTGCTTGGTTCTTACCTCCTCAATCCCGGCGCGCGGACCTTGGGCCTGGACAAGCTTGCTTACCAGGAACTGGGATACGAGATGCAACCGCTTACGGACCTGATCGGCAGCGGCCCGGCCAAGAACCAGAAACCGGTGTCCGCGGTGCTGGCGGCCGACCTTGCGAACTACGCCGCCGAGGATGCCGACATCACCTGGCAGCTCTACGAGAAGTTCCGTCCGGAGCTGGAGCGGCTGGGGCTCACCCGGGTCCATGACGAGTTCGAACTTCCGCTGGTGCCCGTGCTTGCCAAGATGGAGCAGCGCGGCATCAGGATCGATACGGCGTTCCTGGCGGAGATGGGAGGGCGATTCGGTAAGCAGCTGGCTGTTATCGAGCGGCAGGTAGAGAAGCACTGCGGTCATCCGATCAACCTCAATTCCCCGCGCCAACTCGCCACGGTCCTTTTCGAGGAACTCAAGGTCGGCAAGGGAACGCGCACGCTCGGTGGCGGCCACGCCTCGACGGCGGCCGACAAGTTGGAAAAGCTCCGGGACGCACATCCGGTCGTACCGCTGATCCTCGAGTATCGTGAGCTCTCTAAGTTGAAGGGCACGTATCTCGATGCCCTGCCCAACCTGGTTCGGAAGGAGACCGGCCGGGTCCATACCTCGTTCAACCAGACCGTCGCGGCGACGGGCCGGCTCAGTTCTTCCGACCCGAACCTCCAGAATATCCCGATCCGGACCGAGGTCGGCCGGGAAATCCGGAAGGCGTTCGTGACCGACCGCGGCATGCGCCTGATCGCCGCCGACTATTCCCAGTTCGAGCTCCGGATCGCCGCGCACATCTCCGGCGACAAGCGCCTCGCGGAACATTTCCGGGAAGGACGGGACATCCATACCGCCACGGCCGCAGAGGTGGCCGGGGTTTCCCAGACGGAGGTCACCCCCGAGCAGCGGTATGCCGCCAAGGCCGTGAACTTCTCGATCCTCTACGGGGCCACCCCGCACGGCGTCGCGCGGAGCACCGGCATGGGCGTTTCCGACGCGCGGGCGTACATCGAGAAGTATTTCGAGACGTATCCGAAACTCCGTGAATACATGGATGCGATGGTCGCGAAGGTCCGCACGGATGGCTACGTCGAGACGCTGTTCGGCCGGCGGCGCTACATTCCGGAGATCAACTCAAGTTCGCACCCGATTAGGGAAGCGGCCAAACGGATGGCGATCAACATGCCGATCCAGGGCACCCAGGCGGACATCCTCAAGTTGGCGATGATTGCCCTCGACCGGAAGCTTGCCGAGCGTTTTCCTGAGGCATGCCTCCTGATTACCGTCCACGATGAGCTGGTGCTAGAAACGCCGACCAAGCAGCTTGCGAAGACCGCCGTGCTCGTCGAGGAGACCATGCGCGATGCGTACGAGCTCTCCGTGCCAGTGGCAGTATCGGTCACGGCAGGTACGAGCTGGGGTGATCTGAAGCCCCTACCGGCCTGAGCCTGTCCGCCCGGTATACTGAAGGAGTGAACAAACACCGCGAGCGTCACCACTACGACCCCTTGATGCCGTCCGCCGGAAAGGCGGACGTGCACGTACATACCAACGCCTCGGACGGCGCCATGACCCCGCGGCAGCTCCTGGAGCATGTGGAACATCAGACCGACCTCGACGTGATCGCGATCACCGACCACGACACGATCGAAGGTGCCCTGGAGGCGAAACGTCTCCATGAGCAAGGGGATTACAGTTTCGATCTCATCGTCGGCGAAGAAGTCACGTCGTCGGACGGGCACATCCTGGCATTGTTCATCGACAAGCCGATAGCCAAGGAACGTTCGGCGGAGGAGACGGTCCATCGCATTCACCAGCAGGACGGCTTGGCGGTAGCGGCTCATCCGATGCTGGTGATGCGCTACATCGACCCCGACATGCTCACGGCCAACGGGGTCGGGGTCGACGTCCTGATGGATACTCCGTTCGATGGCGTGGAGATCGTCAACGGCGGTCCGACGATGAAAGACGAGAACGCCCGGGCCCGACTGCTTAACCGGACGGTCCTCTTCCGGGCGGAAACCGGGGGCTCGGATGCCCACATCCTCGATGCCGTCGGCAAAGGGTACACGTTGTTCCCCGGCCGCCGCGCCACGGACTTCCGGCGGGCGATCCGACAGCGGACGTCCGAGGCGGTCAGCTCACGATACCGGATCCGGGAACTCCTGCGATACCTCCGCTTCTTTCTCAAGATGAAGATCCGGGAGACCGGCAAGCGCCTGTTCTCGACGGTCCGCCGGAAAGAGCGCGGAACGCGCAGCGCCCGCAGCGCTGCCAAGCGGAAGGAAGTCCGATGACTGCCGGCGGTGCCAAGACGCTCTGGCTGGTGACCGTCGGCTTGGCGGTGCTTTACCTCGGCGTGTGGGCGGTGGGCACGGAAGGCGACTCGGTGGTTCCCCGCCAGACAGCCCTGCCGGCAGCCGCTGAGGATGTGCCGGGCCGGTCCGCCGAACAGCGGGCGGCCTTGGAGGAAGCGGCATCGGCC
>JALYJZ010000018.1 GCA_030775025.1 bacterium | reverse complement strand
ATATACTCCCGTCCTTCCTGCAGCGTTTCCGCCAAGTACGGCTGGCCCCACCAGACCGCCTCCAGGTTCGCGTTTTCGCTGCCGAGCACCGCCGTCACCATCGACCGCCGGCCGCGGAGCCGGCGCAGCTTGACCGACCGCACCTTCGCCCGGACGGTCAGGTCCTGCCCTGCGGGCAGTGCGCGCTCCTTGAAGAGCGTCTCCAGGTCCCGTACTTCCCGCAGGTCATCATGGCGGCGCGGGAAATACCGGAGCAAATCGCCGACGGTCCGTACGCCGACCCGTTCCAAGCGGCTCACGTACGCCGACCCGATACCGGGAAGCGATCCCACCGGCCGTTCAACGATATGTTCGCGGGGCGTCTCGTTCATGACCGAAGGGTGTGCGCTCCCTCCGACACTGCTAACGCGTTACCTTGAGGAATTTCCGTTTGCCGACCCGGATCACCGGATAAGTGCTTGCCACGATCGACGTGTTCGGATCGGACTGGACCACGTCGTTCACCTGCACCGCTCCCTGCTGCACCATCCGGTGCGCCTCGGACGAGCTCTTCACCAGGCCACTTTCCTTGAGTATCTTCCAGAGCGGGACGGCGAGCGCCGAGGAACGCCAGGTCGGTACTTCGCGGGGCGCCGCTTTCTTCTGGAAGACCCGGACAAAGTGCCGCTCGGCCTTTTCTGCCGCTTCCTCGCCCTGCACTTCCCGCACGATCGCCCGTGCCAACCGCATTTTCGCGTCGCGGGGATTGTCCTTGAAGATCCGCCGCATTTCGTCGAGTTCCTCTTCCGCGGTCCCAGTGCACCATTCGTACGCGGGAAGCACGACTTCGTCCGGCAAATGCATGATCTGCCCGTAAAGTTCCTGGGGTTTGCCGGCGATCGCGATCGCGTTGCCCTCGGTCTTGCCGATCTTCACGCCCTTGGCATCCGCCAGGATCGGCGTCGCCAGTACGAACTTCTCCTTGTCGTGGTAGTCCTTCTGGAGTTTCCGGCCGGCCAGCATGTTGTAAGTCTGGTCGGTCGCGCCGATCTCCACGTCCACGTCCATCGCCACCGAGTCGTAGCCCTGCATCAGCGGATAGAGGAATTCGCGCAGGTTGATCGGTTTGCCCTGATGCATCCGCCGCTCGAACATGTCGCGCTCGAGGAGTTGCTGCACCGTGAAGTGGCTGGCCAGTTCTGCGACATCCACGAACCTGAGCTTTTCCAGCCACTCGGAGTTGTAGCGGACCTTGGCGGGGTTCTTGCCCCGGAACTTGAGGATGGAACCGGCCTGGGCATGGTACCCCTTGGCGTTCGCCAGGACCTCCTTCTTGGTAAGCGGCTTGCGGACGGCCTGCTTGTCGGTCGGGTCGCCGGTCTGGCCGGTGAAGTCACCGAGCAGTACGGTCACTTCATGACCCAGTTCTTGGAAGTGCCGGAGCTTCTGGAGGACAATCAGGTGTCCGATGTGAAGGTCGGGCGAGCTGGGGTCCAATCCCAGGTAAATCTTGAGTCGCCGCCCTTTGCGCAGCACGTCGGCCAACGCTTCCCGGGAAGGATAAATGGAGTCTACCCCGCGGTCGAGGACCTGCGAGATCAGTGCTCCTTTCGATAACTCGGGTTGGTTAGCGCGTTTTGCCATGGATTCTTCTGCTCCCGTCCATTATAGCTATACTTAGGGGAGCTGATAGCCAATGAGCCGACGGTGCACACTACATGGGCAGACTGAAAAACGCAATCACTGATCTCTTTGCCACGGACCAACTCACCGCGGACGGCGGGACGGTCCTGAAGGATGCCAAGGGGAGCTGGCGCAAGCGCCGGATCGTCAAGCTCTCGGGTGCCGGGATGTCGTTCCTGCTGGCGCTGTTCCTGATGATCGCTTCGATCGGCCTGCCGCTCCCCGGCCAGGTGAACGCGGCCCGGGCCGAGGCCACTTCCATCTACGCCCGCGACGGCAAGACGTTGCTCTACAAGATCCGCGGCGAGAAGAACCGTACCCGGATCGGCTTCGACGACATGCCACAGTGCATCAAGCACGCGACCGTCGCCGCGGAAGACCAGAGCTTCTACGAGCACCAAGGGCTCGACCCCCGCGGCCTGGCCCGGGCGGTTCTGGTAAACCTGGAATTCGGGCAGACCAGCCAGGGCGGCTCCACCATCACCCAGCAGCTGGTGAAGAACGCGCTACTCTCTCCGGAACGGACCTACACCCGGAAAGCCAAGGAGCTGGTGCTCTCACTCGAGATCGAGCAGATGTTCTCCAAGGACGACATCCTGCAGCTGTACCTGAACGAGATCCCGTACGGTCACAACGCGTACGGGATTGAGGCCGCTTCGCAGACGTACTTCGCCAAGCCGGCCCGAAACCTCACCCTCTCGGAATGTGCCGTACTGGCCGGACTGCCCCAAGCCCCGACCTACTACTCGCCGTTCACTTCCGGGGATCCGGACCGACTCAAGGAGCGGGCCGCCTACGTGCTCAACCAGATGCTTGAGCAAGGATACATCGACCAGAAGGAGCACGACGCCGCCATCGCCAAGATCGAGAAGGGACTGCAGTTTGCGGCAGCCCGCGGCGAGGACATCAAGGCCCCGCACTTCGTCTTCTACGTCCGTGAACAACTCGAGCGGACCTACGATGTCCGGACGATCCAGGAGGGCGGCCTTAAGGTCGTGACCTCACTCGATCCGGAGAAGCAGGAAATCGCCGAGGAAGTGGTGACCCAGGCACGGGGGAACTTCCCGCTGTACGGCGCCTCAAACGCCGCCCTGACCGCGCTTGACCCGAAGACCGGCCAGATCCTGGCCATGGTCGGGTCCGTGGATTATTTTGACACGGCGGGAGAAGGCAACGTGAACGTCGCGACCGCCGAGCGGCAACCCGGTTCTTCCTTCAAGCCGATCGTCTATCTGGCGGCCTTCAAGAAGGGCTATGACAGCAGCCTGGAGAAGCCGCTGGCATACAACCCCGCCACCCTGCTCTGGGACGTGAAGACCGACTTCGGCGGCGGCTACGCTCCCAACAACTACGACCGCCGGTTCCGCGGGCCGGTCAGCGCCCGTGACGCGCTCCAGCAATCGCTGAACGTCCCGGCCGTGAAGATGCTCGACCTAATCGGCGTGCGCACCGCCACCGACCTGGCCCACCAGATGGGAATTACCACGCTTAATGACCCCGACCGCTACGGCGACTCGCTGGTGCTCGGCGGCGGCGAGGTTAAACTGCTCGAACTGAACGCCGCCTACAACGTGATCGCGAACCAGGGCGTCGCCGCGTATTCCGAACGGAATGGCAATGGCACGCACACGACCGCCACGCCGATCCTCTCGGTGACCGACCGCAAGGGCAAGGTGCTCGAACAGTACGACGAGGGAAGCTCCCGTGAGGTCGTGAGCCAGGAACTCGCCTACCAGATCTCCGACGTGCTCTCCGACGATGCCGCACGGGCGCCGCAGTTCGGCCGGAACGGCCCGCTGACCCTGCCCGGCCGGCCGGATACGGCGGCCAAGACCGGCACCACCGACAGTTACCGGGATGCCTGGACGGTCGGCTTTACGCCAAATATCTCCGCCGGCGTGTGGGTCGGCAACAACGATAACTCGCCGATGAACGAGACCGGCGGTTCCCGGGCGGCCGCGCCGATCTGGAACGACTTCATGCGGCGCGTCCTGGCCGAGGAACCGGTCCGTGAATTCGAGCGTCCCAACGGGATCAAGGAACTCCGCGTGGACCGTCTGACCGGACTGCTGCCGGGTGCGAATAGCCGTCAGACCAAGACGGATATCTTCACCGACGGCAACGCGCCCCGGAACAAGAGCGAAGCAGGAGTCGGGGAAAGCAGCGAGAACTGCACGCCGCGCGTGAGCCTGAACAGCCCGTCCGGCGGCCAGCTCGACTCGGGCAGCGTGACGGTCTCGGCGACCGCCACCACGCCGGGTGACGGCCCCGGGATCGCCGAGGTCCGGTTCAGCGTGGACGGGGCGGTGATCGCGACCGATACGGCGCCGCCGTTCACCACGAGTACGGTCCTGGGTAACGGATCCCATACGATTACCGCTACTGCGATCAGCAAGGACTGCTCCGAGAGCATCGAAGGCTCAGGATTGCACAGCGAACGGCCGAATAATCCCAATTGGGAACGTCCCGTCCAAGCCTGGCTCCGCGGTAACGGCCTCTCCTTCGGCGACTCGGGCGACACGGAGCAGGCTGCCGATTCCGTGACCGTCACCGTGGGTGGAGCGGAAACGCCTGAACCGGAGCCGTCACCGACCGATGGCGGGGGCGCATTCCTTCCGGGCGGCACACCGCTCGGCTACCTCCGGGACGATCAGCTCCTCTCGTAACGAGGATGCGCTGAAACGAAAGGACTTCCTTGTGCGTAGAACCGGACGTGGTGTTCCCGGCCGTGCCGGATGCCGATCCGGGGACTCGTGTCGACCTTTGATGACGGTACCGGCTTACCGCGCTCTATCCAAAGCGCCTCCCCGGTAAGGTCGGTACGGTTGAGGCTGAGATCGATCGCCAGGGCCTGGCAGAGCTTGCCGGGACCATCCGTGAGCCGCGCGACGGGCACGTTCCCGCGATGCCGCTGCATCGTTCCGATGCCCTCGAGCGGTTCGATCGCGCGGACCAGCACGCCCGTGCCTGAGCCTTCCGCTTCGGTTACGGCGTTCATGCAGTGGTACATCCCGTACGTGAAGTAGACGTACGCGAATCCCGGCGGCCCGAACATCGGGGCCGCCCGGGACGCAGGGCCGTGGCGGGCGTGCGACGCGGGATCCTCCGGACCGAGGTACGCCTCGATTTCCACGATACGCCCCGCCAGCCGTTTGCCGCGATAGTGCCTGACCAGGACACGGCCGAGCAGGTCCGGGGCGACGGTCAGCGTCGGGCGGGCGTAGAACGAATGCGGAAGCGGGTTATTTCGAGCCAAACTGCTTCTGGTAGAGCGTTTGCGCTTCCTTGACCACGTCGAAGGCAGCATCCCGGCCTTCGATCTTCTCGATCGTGACCTTCTTGCCTTCGAGATTCTTATAGTTCTCGAAGAAATCGACCAACTCCTTCAGTACGTGCGGCGCGATGTCGTCCTTGTCCTTGATTTGGGCCAAGCGCGGGTCACCGCTCGGTACGCAGATCAGCTTCTCGTCACGCTCGCCGTTGTCGATCATCCGGACTACGCCGACCGGTCGCACGGGGACGAGTACGCCCGGGTAGAACGAATTTCCCGGGTTGTAGATGACGGCATCCAGCGGATCCCCATCATGCCAGTGGGTCTGGGGAACCAGGCAGTATTCCATGGGATACACCTGCGGTCCCGGCAATACCCGGTCCAGCGCGATCAATCCCGTTGCCTTGTCCAGCTCGTATTTGTTCTTGCTCCCCTTGGGAATCTCAACGATGACATTGAGCTCTTCCGGCGGGTTACCGATGCTGACATCGTGGACGATGTTCATTGCACGATGACCGTTCCGGTATGGGACGGGTTCAGGTGATCATGGAATCCCCAGTTACCCCGTTCGTTGAACACGAAGAGATACGAAGCGCCGGATTCCAACGTGCCGGACTCGAAAGCCGCCATATCGGTATGCGTGGGGTGCGGGTCGCTGGCGATGACCGCCGGAGCGTCGGATTCGTTCACGAACACCACGCTCTGGCCGGCTTCGATGGTAACTTCACGGGGTGTGAACGTACCGTCCCGCAGGGTCACGGTAACGCTCTGGGGGGCGGTGCTGGCCGCGGTATCCGGCGCGAAGCTCGGTTCCGGTGTGGCTCCCGGGGCAGCCTCGTCGGGGTCCTGGTTCGCGAACAAGACAATCCCCACGACGGTAGCGAGCAGGATCAGGAGGACGGCGATAATTCGGGGATTCATTGGTTGGTGTTCGATTCGTGACCTTTCCAGCCTAGGAAACGCCGTACGTCTTGGCAAGCTGCGAAAGCCGCTTTGTTTCGATCGCCCGGCGGATCCGTGCCATCAACGTCAGGATGAAATGAAGGTTATGGATGGTCGCGAGACGCGGACCGAGCAGTTCGTTGGTCGCGAAGAGGTGCCGGACGTACGCCCGGGAGTAGGTCCGGCAGGTGAAGCAACGACAGCCGGGATCGAGCGGGCGCGGGTCATCGGCGATCCGTGCGGCCGCGACGCTGAGCCGGAACCGGTTTCGCGGCGTACCGCCGTTCCGGGGGCTTAGGTACACGGAACCGTTCCTCGCCTGACGGGTCGGCGCGACGCAGTCAAAGGTATCGATACCCCGCCGTACAGCCGTGAAGAGGTCCGGGAGTTCGCCGATGCCCAGGAGGTGCCGGGGCTTGCCGGGATCCAACAGCGGGACGGTCCACTCCAGGACCCGGTGCATGTCCCGCTTGGTCTTGCCGAGCGAGCCGCCGATCGCCACGCCCGGGAACGGCTGTCCGTCGATGAACCGGGCGCTGGCTTCCCGCAGGCCCTGGTATGCCCCGCCCTGGACGATCCCGAACAGCGCTTGCCGGCGTCGGTTGGTCCACGCCGCCAGGCACCGCTCGGCCCAGCGGTGGGTCCGTTCCATCGCCTCGGCGGTGTACTCGCGATCGTGGAGCGGCGACGTGCACTCGTCGAACGCCATGATGATGTCGGCACCGAGCTGCTGCTGCAGCTGGATCGCGCTCTCGGCGGTGAGCTCCCGTTCCGAACCGTCGAGATGGGAGCGGAACCGCACACCGCGTTCGCCGACCTGCATCAGACGGCGTCCCGAGTTCCCGGTGCCCGCGGCCGTCCCGGGGAACATCCCGGCGATCTTGCCCACACCGTGTGCCAGTCCCCAGCCCAGCGAAAAGACCTGGAATCCGCCGCTGTCAGTGACGATCGGGCCGTCCCACCGCATGAACCGGTGGAGGCCTCCGTGGCGCTCGATCAGGTCGGCGCCGGGGCGGAGCATCAGATGGTAGGTGTTCGCCAGTACGGCTGGCGCCCCGAGGTCGGCCAGGTCCCGGGTATCCAGCGTCTTGACCGTCGCGGCCGTACCGACCGGAATGAACGCCGGGGTCTCGATGGCGCCGTGGGGGGTCGCCAGCCGGCCGGCGCGCGCGGTACCGGATTTAGCGGTAATCTGAAAATTGATGGCGGACATACTTCCTCAGTATAGTGGTTGGCTATGAGCGAACAGGCGGAATTCAAGGATGGCACTCCGCTGGAAACAGCCGTCGAAGAATTGGAAGCAGACATTGCCCAGCTTGAACGGGGCAAGCCGATGCCTGAGCAACCGACGGATTTACGTTTCGGAGATACCTTGCCGCCATGCCATCCGGCCCGGAACGCGTTCCACGAAGAGGCGATGCGCATGCGTACCGCGCTGGAAGCCACGGACCCCGAAGCGTATCAGTGCGCCACACGCATATTGTGCCTGATGGTCGCGTTCCAAAGCCGGTATGAGCATGCCCTCGCGGCCACTAAAGATCCGGACCTTGCGGCATCCCATGCCGAAAGGGAATGTGATGATCTTCAGCATCCCGAACTGATCAGCAAGATAGCCGCGCGTTACTACACCGATTACCGGGAAAGGTGACCTACTTCCCGCGCCCGCTCTTCTGATCCGGCGTGACGAAGACCATCTTGCCCGCGACGGTCTGAAGCGCCCGGCTGACCTCGGCGGTGATTTCCTTGCCGACCAACCGCTCGCCGTTCTCCACCACGATCATCGTGCCGTCCGGAAGATAACCCACGCCCTGGCCTTTCTCCTTCCCCTTGCCGACCACTTTTACTTCCAACGTTTCACCCGGCAGCACCGGCGGCCGCAGCGCGCCTGCGAGTTCGTTGACGTTGAGTACCGGCACCCGCTCGATCTCGGCGACCCGGTTCAGGTTGTAATCCGTCGTCATGATCGCCGCCTTGCGACGCTTGGCGATCTCGACCAGCTTGGCGTCCACCGCCCTGGTCCGGCCCGTCACCTCGACGATCTCCACCAGCACCTCGGTGTGCTTCTCGAGCGCCGTCAGGGCCTCGAGCCCGCGGCGGCC
>JALYJZ010000017.1:4980-8163 GCA_030775025.1 bacterium | reverse complement strand
GACGATCACGCCGGAAGAAGCCGAGCAGCTCGCCAGCACGCCGAGCGCCGCGGAGGTCAAGCAAGAGGGAAGCGCTACGATTACCGTGAAACAGCGGGAGGCTCCGGCGCCGAACCCGGCCGCCGCCACCGCCGGAGCGCCAAAAGTCGGCCGGAACGACCCGTGCCCGTGCGGCTCCGGCCTCAAGTACAAGAAGTGCGGCCTGATCGGCGCGCCGGAGCACCAGGGCTAACCCGGAGTACCGCGGATGAGCTGGCAGGATATCGTCCTCTCCGCAGGTTCGGTGATGTTCATAATCGCCCTCGTGCCGTCGATCCTTTCTAGGGATAAGCCAGCCATGGCCACCAGCTTGATGACTTCACTCGTACTGATCGGCTTCACGGTCACGTATGCCAGCCTCGAACTATGGTTTACGACGATCATCACGATCATTACGGTCGCGCTTTGGCTGACCCTATTCGTCCAAAAGCTCTTGGCAAAGCGCCGCTCAGCATAGACAATCGGATTGATGGCCGACGTACTGACCAAGGAGCAGGCCGAGGAAAAGCTCATCGATCTCGACGGGTGGGAACTTTCAGGTAAGGCGATCACCCGGACGTTCGAGTTCGACGACTTCGACCAAGCGATGGACTTCGTGAACCACGTGGCCGCGGTGGCCGAAGAGCACGACCACCATCCCGACATCGACATCCGCTATGGGACGGTGAAGCTGTCGCTTAGCAGCCACAGCGCCGGTGGCCTGACCGAGGCGGACTTCGCCCTGGCGACGACGATCGACGAGATCCCGGAATGACGGCAGACCCCGCATGACGAACTTCCGCTACTGCCCGCAGTGCACCAGGCCACTGGAGCGCCAGGAGCATCAGAACGGTGAGACGTTCCCGGGCTGCCCGGACGGACACTTCACACACTACGACAACCCTTCGGCAGTCGCGGGGGCGATCGTCCGCCAAGACGGCAAGTACCTGGTGCTGAAGCGGGCCCAGGAACCCAGCAAGGGGAAGTGGGAGCTTCCCGGAGGATTCATCAACGCCGGAGAGACGGCGGAGGAAACGGCCATCCGCGAACTGAAGGAAGAGACGGGCCTCGATGTCCGGATCGTCCGGTACATCGGGAGTTTCGCGTCCGTCTATGGCGACACGGGCATCCGCACGGTCGGTACCGCCTACCTGGCTGAGCCGACCGGTGGGACGTTCGACCTCTCCGAAGAGTCGGAGGAGCATCGCTGGGTCGGCCTGGATGAATTTCCCGAAATGGCCCATGCCGATGACCAGCAGGCCGTGGATACGTTTGTGGCACAAGAACGGCAGGCTGCGGCCAGCTGAGGGTGCTACAATAATCCGTCATGCCCGAACAGCTCACTACTATGATCGTCGGCCAGGGAGCGCGTGAACACGCGATCCTGGACGCCCACGAGCGCAGCCCGGAGGTGGAGAAGGTCATCGTCGCGCCGGGAAACGACTTCATGACCCACACGGCACGGAAGGAAGTCGTGCGGGAGCCGGGCGCGTCCCTGACGGACGTAGCGTCGGTCGTCGAGGCTGCCAAGAAGCATCAACCCGACTTCGTAGAGGTCGCCCAGGACGACGCCTTGGCCGCCGGTATGGTGGATACGCTGCGGGAGAAGGGATTCACTGCTTTCGGGCCCACCCGGGACGCTGCGCGGATCGAGTGGGACAAGGGATGGTCGCGCGAGTTCATGCGGCGCCGCGGCATCCCGACCCCGCAGTTCGAGGTGTTCGATGATCCCGATACGGCAAAGGAATACGTATCCCAAGCATATGAGAATGGGACACGTGAGCTGTTCGTGAAAGCTGCGGGTTTGTGCGCAGGGAAGGGCGCGTTGAAGGCAAGGTCGCTTAGGCAAGCACTGGAGCGGATCGACCAGATGAAACAATTTGGCGAGGCTGGCAGGCGGTTCGTCATCGAGTATGCCTTGGCCGGCGAGGAATTCTCCTACTACGCCATCAGCGATGGTAAGCGGGTCAGGACATTCAAATCCGCACAGGACAACAAGCTTAGCCACGACGGCGACGCCGGCGAGCAGACCGGCGGCATGGGAGCCGCGGCGCCGGCATTGGCCACCGCCGGGCTGGAGTCCCGGATCGAGCGCGAGTTGATCGAGCCTGCGCTGTACGGGCTCGCGAAGGAAGCACGTCCGTTCCAGGGAATCTTGTACCTCGGAGGAGTGATCGGCGCGGACGGCCGCCTGGCCCCGATCGAGTACAACGCCCGCTGGGGCGATCCCGAAGCGCAGGCGATCGTTCCCGGCATCTACGATTATGCGGAGATGGTACGGACCGCGGCGGAGGGCGACATTTCCCGGGACACTCTACGGGAAGACGACCTGACCCGGGTCTGCGTGGTCGGCGCCATCAAGGGTTATCCGGGGGCGTACGAGAAGGGTCTGGAGATTAGGGGACTGGACCGCGCCATGCAGGTGCCCGGTGTGCGGGTGTTCGGCGCCGCGATCGTCACCGAGGACGGGAAACTGTATTCGGACGGGGGACGCCTCTTCAGCGTAGTGGGAGAGGGCGACGATACCGACGCCGCCGCGGAACGGGCATATGAGGCAGCGAGTTACGTAAGCATAGAGGGTGACAACCTCCATTACCGGAGCGATATCGCCCGGCGGGACCGCGAACGGCTTCGAGCTGCGACGCGAACGTGACCCCTGAAAGACGCGTCGCAGAACGATATACTAGGTAAGTCGGGCCCGTTCCCTGGGCCGGTAGCTCAGCTGGCAGAGCGCCGCATTCGCATTGCGGAGGTCGGCGGTTCGAATCCGCCTCGGTCCACATAATAGTTGACAACCAAGCCATAATCAGCTAATCTGACCGGCTCGCCCCGACTATGAAGAAAGGGCGGGAAACACCAACCGACACCGGGATTCCGGGTCGGTTTTCTTTGTATCCGAACGCACTGATGACCCTCGCACCGCATCTCGATCGCCTCAAGCTCGCCGGCGCCTTCTACGGCACCGTCGTCACGAGCCTGGCCGTTTCCGGCAGCCTTGAGCTGACCGCGACCCAGGCCGTGCTGGGCGGGGGAGCCGCGGCCGCGAGCGGATTGTATTACCATCACGCCCGGCGCCTGATCTAGGGCCGGCCACCGACGCGCGCAGCACTTTTACCAGGGGTTACCCCATCGCCTCTGGTTTTTGGGTGCATCGTGCCTGACGGT
>JALYJZ010000017.1:0-4970 GCA_030775025.1 bacterium | reverse complement strand
GTCTTGACAAATGCACCGCAACATGCTATGATTGCCAACTCTTCGGAACGCGTACTACGCCTGAAAAATACCATGGCAGACCTCAAAACCATCATCCAAATCACCCAGGAGCAGCTGAAACGGCAAGCACCGCTGCACGAAGCAGTGTTACACAGCCTCGAGGCGCTGCCTGCCCGCGAACGCGACGTGCTTTCCCGGCGCATCGGTCTCCGTACCGCGAAGCCGGAAACCCTCGCGACCATCGGGAAGGAGCTCGGCGTGACCCGCGAACGCGTCCGCCAGATCGAGCACCAGGGCCGGACCAAGTTCACGGCTCTGATCAAACAGGAGCCTCTGGCCGGCATCCTCAAGCTGGCCCTGGAATTCGTCCGCGAACAGGGCGGGGTGATGGATGCCGCCGCGTTCACCGAACGGTTCCTGCCCGAAAGCCAGCGGGTGGACACGACCCGCAACGCCCTCAAGCTCCTGCTTCTCGAATCCAAGGCTGTCGTGGAAGTCCACGAGGACAAGGCCCACGGAAGGCTCTACGCGCTCAGCAACGCGCATGCCGCGGCGGCGACCGGGCTGATCGATGCCCTCGCGCAGACCCTGGCGGAGGCCAAGGCCCCGCTGCCGCTCGAGACGCTGACGACCGCAGCCACTGAAGCCACGGTCGAGCACGACCACCTCGTTTCCGAAGCGATGGTAGCCTCCGTCCTCGACTTCGGCACCCAGTTCGTCGAGACCGAAGATGGCCGCTACGGACTCGCCACCTGGCGGGACATCAACCCGAAGAACATCCACGACAAGACGCTCTACGTCCTGCGGAAGCTCGGTACGCCGATGCACTTCGAACAGATCACCGAGGAAATCCGGAAGGCCGCGTTCGACAAGAAGCCCGTGACCGTCCAGGCGGTACACAATGAACTGATCAACGGCCGGGAATTCGTCCTGATCGGCCGCGGCATCTACGCTCTCCGCGAGTGGGGCTACGTCGAAGGGACCGTCGCGGACGTGATCCGCACGATCCTCCAAAAGGCGGGCGGACCGCTCGAGCGCGACCAGATCGTGAAGGAAGTACTCAAGCAGCGGCGCGTCAGTGAGAACACGATCCTGATCAACCTTCAGGAGAAAGCCAAGTTCCAGCGGGTAGGGGAACAGTATACAGTGGCTCCAGAGACGACGCGGCCCACCGACGCAGCGACTGACGAACCCGCGGAGGCCTAGTGGAAGCCGTCATCGGACTGCTGCTCGCGGCACTCACGTACACGTGGTGGATCATCGTCCCGATCATCCTCTTCCTGGTGATCCAGACATACCGCCGCCGGGTCTGGATCCAGCACCAGCGCTATGTCCTCCTCAAGGTCTCCGTGCCAAAGGAGAACGAAAAGGCGCCGGTAGCGGCGGAACAGATGTTCGCCGCCCTGCATGGCCTGCACCGCGACTCCCGGGCCCGCTTCTTCGAGGGTAGCGTCCAGGAGCATATCGGTTTCGAGATCGTCTCGCAAAAAGGACGGATCAACTTTTACGTCTATGCGCCCGCCGCCCAAAAGTCCTTCGTGGAAGGGCAGATCTATGCCCAGTATCCGAAAGCGGAAATCGTGAAGACAAAGGATTACGTCCAGCCGGAAGACCTCAAGGGCAAACGGGTGGCCGGCACCGAGCTCAAGCTGACCCGCCGCGACGTCTACCCGATCAAGACGTTCGAGAACTTCGAGGACGTGGATCCGCTGTCCGGCATTACCGCCGTGCTCTCGGATCTCGGCGAGGACGAAGAGGTCTGGGTCCAGGTGCTGGCCCGGCCGGCCGACGACCGCTGGCACAAGCGCGGCGAAGCGGAGCTGAAGCGGCTCTCCGGCGAAGGCGGTGGCGGTGCCGGCAGCGCCTTCGGCGTGGTCGGCCGGTTCGTCGGCGACCTGTTCTCGGCGGCGACCACCGCGCCGGAGACTACGTCCGGCGGGAAACCGGCACAGAAGCAGCAACAGGAACCCCAGCCGGTGGACGAAGCGATTTCCTCCGGGATCCGGGAGAAGTCAGCCAAGCTCGGCTACGAGACAAAGGTGCGGATCGTCGCGGCCAGCCGGGACCAATCGCTGGTCCGGAACCGGCTGAACGCGGCAATCGGCGCCTTCAAGCAATACAACACGACCAACCTCAACGGTTTCGCCGCCGGGCGGCTGCAGACCAAGCCCGAGAAGGTTATCGAGCCGTATAAGGCGCGGCTGTTCGCTAGCAAGGGCTACGTGCTCAACATCGAGGAGCTGGCCAGCATCTTCCACCTGCCGAGTGTCTCGGTGGAAACGCCGACCATCTCCTGGGCGGCGTCTAGCCAGGGCGAACCCCCGGAAGACCTGCCGATCGAAAGTAGCACCGAAGGCCTGACGATTTTCGCCGAGACCAAGTTCCGCGACAAAGTGCAGCGGTTCGGCATCAAGCCCGACGACCGCCGCCGGCACATCTATGCCATCGGTAAGACCGGCATGGGTAAGACGAACATGCTCGAGAACATGGTGCTTGCCGACATGAGCGCGGGCAGGGGACTGGCGGTAGTAGACCCGCACGGTGACTTCATCGAAAGCGTGCTCGACCATATCCCTCCGGAGCGCGTGAACGACGTAATCGTCTTCAATCCGGCAGACCGCGATTACCCGATCGCGTTCAACATCCTTGAGAAGGTCGAGCGCGACGCCAAGCCGCTCGTGGCATCCGGCGTGGTCGGCGTGTTCGAGAAGATCTACGGCCACTCCTGGGGACCGCGGCTTGAGCACATCCTCCGGAACACGATCCTGGCGCTCCTGGACTACCCGGATTCCACGCTGCTCGACGTGCCGAAGCTGCTCGCCAACGAGAAGTTCCGGCAAGAAGTGATCAGCCACATCGAGGACCCGGTGGTGAAGAACTTCTGGACCGACGAGTTCGGGAATTACACCGAGCGGCAGCGGGTCGAGGCGATCGCGCCGATCCAGAACAAGGTCGGCCAATTCCTCTCCTCGACGACGATCCGGAATATCGTGGGCCAGAAGCACACCGCGATCAACGTCCGCGAGGTCATGGACTCAAGCAAGATCCTGCTCCTCAAACTTTCCAAGGGTGAGCTCGGCGAGGACGCCTCGGCTCTCCTCGGCGCGATGCTAATCACCAAGATCCAGCTCGCGGCGATGAGCCGGGCCGACATCCCGGAGGCCCAACGGCGTGACTTTTACCTGTACGTAGACGAATTCCAGAACTTCGCCACGGAAAGCTTCGCGACGATCCTCTCCGAAGCACGGAAGTACCGCCTGAACCTGGCGATGGCCAACCAGTACGTGGCCCAGATGCCAGAAGAGGTGCGTGACGCCGTCTTCGGCAACGTCGGGACGATCATCAGCTTCCGGGTCGGCGCGTCCGATGCCGACTGGCTGGTGAAGGAATTCGAGCCGGTCTTCGCCGAGACCGACATCGTGAACCTCGATAAATACAACATCTACCTGAAGGTCGCGATCGAGGGCGTGACTGGAAACGCCTTCAGTGCCCGCACGATCCCGCTGCCGGATGAAACCACACCATATCGCGACCAGACGATCCACCAGACACGCGAGCGGTACGCCCAAGGGCGTGACGTGGTCGAGGCGCATATCGTAGGCGACTCACCGGAAGCCAAGGAAACAGAGGATGCCGACCGCAAACGCCGGTACCAGTCGTACCTGGACAAGGAACGCACGTTCAGCGAACAGGAGAAGACACGACAACCGGTGGCAAAGCAGCAGACAGGGAAGCCGCAGACGACCCCTCAGGCCGCGGAAAAGTCACGTCCCGCGCCGGTTACGCAAACGGCGACGGAACCCAAGCAAAGCGCCAAACCGGCCGTGAAGAAGCATGCGGCGAAGAAACCGGCAGAGCCGACGTTGCGACAGCCGGTGCATCGGAAGCCGGCCACGGCCGCTACCCAAAAGCCGGTAGCTCCAAAAGAAGACTTGCACGCCCGACAAGTACCGCAAAAGCCGCAGCAAGCGCCGCAGAAGAGCGCTCAGGAGGCCGCTCAGGGTGAACTCGACGAAGATACGGTCATTAAGTTCTAATCATCATGCCTACCGTCGAGCGCAACCGGTTCATACCCGATCCCCGCGATAAGCGGGGTAAGAACGATTACCAAGGAAACCACGACGTCTATGAGATGCCGGAGGATCACAAGCCAGGGCTACGTCTCGTACCACAGATGAGCTCCAAGCTGATGCTCGCCTGGATCATCGGAGTCGTGTTCATCGCAGGCGTCGCCCTGGCCGTCGTCGAACTCTACCGGGAATCCGGTGGCGTGCTCAGCTAGACATACATAATGTCGTAAAAGTTATGTTGTGCGACGTAGTAACGCGCACTCCCTCTGAATAATCAGGGGCGCTTCCACTCCGCGTTGAACGTCTTGACCCGTTCGTACACATCAACCGGACCCGTCGAACCCGATGCCTCGTGCGGAATGATCGCCGAACCGTCGGAGCGGTTGTTCCAGCTGTGCCAAAGAACGAGCACTGCCCTATCGCGGTTATTCCGCGCGAAGGCGGTCTGCCGATCGAGCGCCTCGCCGGTACGCCCGGGATCGATCACGGTGCCGCGTCCCTGGTACGCAGGCACGAGCGTCATCAGTCCATATTTGATATTCGGCGGATCGGCGATCCAGTATTGGTCCCCTGAAAGGTCATTATTAATGTCAATGAAGGTAAAACGTTCATCTCCGGACGGACGCAGTTCCCCGAACGTGTAAATCAGCGGCTTTCCCTTGAGCCGGAGCCAAGCAGGACTGTCGTAGGAATCCGCCAACCGGTCCAACGTGGCGGCCGCAACGGTCCCCGGATCACCGTTCACCAGGAAAGCGTACGAGAGCGTCGGCCACCGTGCCTGGATCGCCTTGACCGCGGCAGCCGTCGAAGGGCTGCCGGCGTCGTCAGCATCGACGGTGATCGCCACGAAGTCGAATCCTCCTTCCGCCAAGGCGTCGTATCCCGCTACTCCCCCAGGGC
>JALYJZ010000016.1 GCA_030775025.1 bacterium | reverse complement strand
TCTTGGATCAGCCGCGCGGCGCGGCCGGTTAGCACCCGGGTCTTGCCGGAGCCGGCACCGGCCAGGATCAGCACCGGACCGTCCGTGGTAGCGGCGGCCTTGCACTGGTCTTCGTTGAGTTCGTCGAGAAGGGTCACTGATCCATTTTAGCGGGTTATGAAAACGGGAGCGCGCCGCGCTCCCTCTCTCCCATGGTGACACGCTAAGCGGGCAGTGGGAACCGGGCTGTCAGCTCACGGACGGCCGCCGCGACCTCCTGCCGGACGGATTCGTTGCCGGTATCCTTGAGCACCGTGGCGATCAATTCGGCGACCTGCTTCATCTCGGCCTCCCGCATTCCCCGCGTGGTCACGGCCGGCGTACCGATCCTGAGGCCGCTGGTGACGAAAGGCGACTCGGGATCATTGGGAATCGTGTTCTTGTTCAGCGTGATCATCGCCTGGTCGAGCGCGAGCGCCGCCTCCTTGCCGGTCAGTTCCTGCGGCCGGAGGTCGACCAGCAGCAAGTGGTTGTCCGTGCCGCCGGAAACGAGCTTGTATCCCTGCGCCGAGAGTTCATCCGCGAGCACCTTCGCGTTCGCGACGACTTGTTCAGCATAGGCTTTGAACTCCGGCCGGAGCGCTTCACCGAACGCGACCGCCTTGCCGGCGATCATGTTCATCAGGGGACCGCCTTGCATCCCCGGGAACACCGCCTTGTCGATCTTCTTCGCGATCTCCGCATCGTTGGTGAGGATCATGCCGCCCCGGGCGCCGCGGAGCGTCTTGTGCGTCGTGGTGGTCACGACGTGCGCGTGCGGGAACGGATCCGGATACGCACCGGCCGCTACCAGACCGGCCACGTGAGCGATGTCCGCCATCAGGATCGCGTCCACGGAGTCCGCGATCTCCCGGAACCGCTGCCAGTCGAGTGTGCGCGAATAGGCCGAGAACCCGGCGACGATCAGCTGCGGCCGGTGCTCCTTGGCGAGCTTTTCCATCGCGTCATAATCGAGCATTTCGCTTTCCAGATCGACCCCGTAGAGTACCGATGTATACAACTGACCGGACGCGTTGACCGCCTGTCCGTGCGAGAGATGGCCGCCATGGGAAATCTCCTGGCCCATGATCGTGTCACCCGGCTTGAGCAGCCCGAGGTACACTGCCATGTTCGCCTGGGCACCGGAATGCGGCTGCACGTTCGCGAAGGCGCAGCCGAACAGCTCTTTCGCCCGCTCGCGGGCCAGCTCCTCCACCTCATCGATGATGGCATTGCCTTCGTAGTAGCGCTTGCCCGGATACCCTTCCGCGTACTTGTTGGTCAGCACCGAACCGGTCGCCTCGCGGACGGCCGCCGACGCATAATTCTCCGAAGCGATTAGCTGCAGGCCTTCCTGCTGCCGTGTGGCTTCCCGCTCGATCGCGGCGAAAAGGTCGGGGTCTTGCTGCTCGAGGCTCATGAATCCAGCTTACCCCGCCACGGCGACAATGTCGGCTTCCGGAATCGCGCCTTCGCGAAGCACCTTCACGCCATCGGTGACATCGACCACCGTCGAGACCGGACGGAGCGGAAGCGTACCGGCATCGATGACCAAATGCGGCAGCTCGTCGCCGGTCAGGTCATCGAGGAATTCCTCCGGCGTGAACGCCGGCGGACGACCGGAAAGGTTCGCACTGGTTGCCGTGTACGGCCGTTCCAAGCGCTCAGCCAACTGCACCGCGAAAGGATAATCGGGATACCGAACCCCGACGGTTCGCCCCTCGCCCACGCATTGCGGCGCCAGGCCCGCGCCGGTGGAAACAGGTAGCACTAGCGTAAGCGGTCCCGGCATGAACCGGTCCCAGAGCCGGGCTGCCGCCGGGTTGAAGGCCGCGACGGCCTCGGCCTGCCGCCGCCCGTCGGTAATCACTGAGAGCGGCTTGCCGGACGTATCCTGCTTGAGCCGGAGTACCGCCCGTACCGCTTCTTCCCGGGCCGCGTCCGCCGCCAGGCCGTAGCTCGTCTCGGTCGGGAAGAGCACCACGCCTCCGTCGACCAGGAATTCGACCGTGGTGGCGACGGCCTCTTCCAGATTATGGGTACTCAGCTTGATGGTTTTCATGTTTTTATCGGACGCTCCCTGTTACCATGCATCGTAGCATGACCGAACCGACCTACGCCGCCATCTTCGGCCGCAACCCGGCCCTCACCGTCTCGGAACTGACCGCGCTTTCGGAGACGCACGGGTTCACCATCCGTCCGCTCGGAAAATACGCCCTGGAGCTCGACGGATTCGATCCGGCGGTCATCGACCGTGCCGGCGCGGTCACCAAGCTGGTCCGGCTTTCCGCAGGGACACACCCCGACGCGGCGGCGGCGCTGCAGGCGGAAGCCGCCGACATCTCGGCCGATGCCAAGTTCCCTTTCGGCGTGAGCTCATACGCCGAGGACCGCGCCACGCCGCTGGCCACGGCCCTCAAGCGGCACTTCAAGGAACGAGGCATTTCGGCGCGGTTCATCGGGCAGCCGAAAGGACGCTCCGGACGCTGGCCGGACGGCGAACTCTCCGCGGTCCAGGTCCGCCACGGCGATCTGCTCGAGCGAGGCGCCGACTTCTGCGTATTCAAGACGCCGGACGGCTACCGGAGCGGCCGCACCGTCTGGGTCTACGATTTCGAGGGATTCGCCGCACGGGATTACGACAAACCGGCCGCCGACGCCCGCCGTGGCATGCTGCCGCCGCAGCTTGCCCGGACCATGGTGAACCTCGCCACCCGCGGCGATGTGGACCTTGCCGTTTACGATCCGTTCTGCGGCAACGGGAACCTCCTCATGGAATCTGCCATGCTCGGCCATCGCACGTTCGGATCGGACATCACGGAAGACGCCGTGGAGGCGGCGAAGCGGAACCTCCGTTGGCTCGCGGAACGGCACCCGGAACTGCCCAAGGCCGCGGTGACGGCCCAGGACGCTACCATGTCACTTGCCGCCGACGCTCCAGCAGTCCTCGCGACGGAAGGCTACCTCGGCGACCCGATCGGCCAGCGGGCGACCGCCGCCGACATGGAGCACCAGGCGAAGTTCGTGGAGACCTTGGTCGGGAAGTTCCTGCAACGCGCGGCGGACTTCTTGGAGCCGGGACGACGCCTGGTAATCACGTTTCCGGCCTGGCGGACCCCTGGGTCGCAGCAGCCCCGACGCCTCCTGGACGTTGAACGGATTTCCCGCCTTGGTTACACTGTAATTCGACCCGTTCCGGAGGGATTCTCCTTCCCGGAACTCACCAGCCGCGGATCGATCGACGTCGCCCGGCCGAAGCAACGGGTCGTCCACGAATTATTCATTTTTCAAAAGCACTGAACCATGGCACATACTAAAGCCGGCGGCACTACCAAACTCGGGCGCGATTCGAACGCCCAGCGCCTTGGCGTGAAGGTCGGCGACGGCCAGCAGGTCCGCGCCGGCGCGGTCCTCGTCCGCCAGCGTGGCCGTTGGATGGAACCCGGCGAGAACGTCGGCCGGGGCAAGGACGACACCCTCTTCGCCACCGCGACCGGTGCCGTGAAGTACGACAAACGGCAGAAGACCCGCTTCAGCGGGGCCCGCATCCGGAAGACGGTCGTTTCGATCCAGCCCCAGGTCTAAGGACGCTCAGGCTTGGTGTGCCCGGGAAACGGTCTCGCGCTGCGCGACGGCCGCCTTGGTGAACCCCCGGAAGAGCGGATGCGCCCGGTCCGGCCGCGACTTGAACTCCGGATGGAATTGGCTGCCGACCATGAACGGATGGTCCTCGACCTCCACGATCTCTACCAAGACATCGTCCGGCGTGGTCCCGGCGATCCGGAGGCCTGCCTGCGTCAGCTGGTCGCGGTATTCGTTGCTGAACTCGTAGCGATGACGGTGCCGCTCGACGACCTCGTCGGCGCCGTACATCTCCCGGGCCAGCGAACCTTCCGCCAGCTTGCATGGGTAATCACCGAGCCGCATGGTACCGCCCTTGGTGTAGACCGACTTCTGCGATTCCATCAGGTCGATCACCTTATGCGCCGCCTTCGGCGCGAACTCCGCGGAGTGGGCCGTGTCGTCGCCGAGCACGTGCCGCGCGAATTCGATGGTCAGGACCTGCATGCCAAGGCAGAGGCCGAGGTATGGCACCTTGTTCTCCCGGCACCAGTGGGCGGTCATGATCTTTCCCTCGACGCCACGGTCGCCGAAGCCGCCCGGCACGACCACGCCGTCGACGCCGTCGAGCAGCCGGGGCCCTTCCTTCTCCACGTCTTCCGAATTAACCCAGCGGATCTTCACGCTGCGCCCCGCCGGCGGTTGCGCCAACGCCGCGACCTTCACGGCGTCGGACACGGAGATGTAGGCGTCGGTCAGTTCCACGTACTTGCCGACGATCGCGATCTCCAGCCCGTTCTCGTGATCCAGGGATCCTGCCCGGTCGACCATCTTCGCCCACCCTTTCAGGTCCGACGTGGTGCCGCCGAGCCCGAGCACCCGGTCGATGTACGCGCCGAGCCCGCGTTGCTCGAACCGGACCGGCACGTCATAGATGTTCTTGGTCGTGGTCATCGGGATCACCGCCTCACGGTCCACGTCGCAGGTGGCCGCCAGCTTGTCCAGCGTGTCCTCAGGAATCGGGTGGTCGGCGCGGGCCACCAGCACCTGCGTCGGCAGGCCGTAGCTCCGGAGCTCCCGCACGCTGTACTGCGCCGGACGCGTCTTGAGTTCCTTGGTGGTGCCAAGTTGCGGGAGTAGCGTCACATGCACAGAAAGGACGTTTTCCCGCCCCCGGCGGTTACGAAGTTGCCGGAACGCCTCCAGAAAGACCATCCCTTTGATGTCGCCGATCGTCGAACCGAGTTCCACCAGCAGTACTTCGGCACCGGTCTTCTCCGCCGCGGCGTTGATCCGCTGGATGATCTCGTCGGTGACGTGCGGCACCTCCTCCACGGTCTTGCCGAGGAAGTCGCCGCGGCGTTCCGCCTCGATCAGCGACTGGTAGACCTGGCCGGTAGTGAAGTTCGACTCGCGGACCAGCTCCTCGTCGATGAAACGCTCGTAGTGACCCAGGTCCTGGTCGGTCTCGGCGCCGTCAGCGGTCACGAATACCTCCCCGTGCTCGTAGGGGTTCATGGTGCCGGGGTCGACGTTGATGTACGGATCGATCTTGAGGATGCTCACCTTCACGCCACGACCCTTAAGGAGCCGCCCCAATGCCGCCGTGGTCACGCCCTTACCGAGCGAACTGACTACGCCGCCGGTGACGAAGATGAACTTCGGTTGCGTGGGAACGTCGCGCTTCTCAACCATGCCAATCCTCCCGCATCGAGAGAAACTCCTCCCCCGTCAACGTACGGTAGGAAGAGTGGATCGTGGTCATTATGCAGTAGCTGGTTCCGTTGTGTCGGCGTCCGGCTGGGATTCCTGTGCCGGGGCGGGTGCCTTCGCGGCCTTCACGCCTTTGATAGCGACCGGAATCTGCGCCGTCACGCCTAGTCCCAGTTTAGCAGACACCTGGCCGGGACCCAGCGCCGAGAGGGGGAAACCGCCCAGCTGCTTCGGATCCACGTCCAGTTTCCGTTGCACCTTCACCGCCTTGGCAAATTCCGCTGCCGTAATCGAACCGAAGACCTGCCCACCGGGTCCTGCCTTGAGCGTGAGTTCAACCGGTGTCTCGGCCAGCGCGGCGGCCAGCTCCTCGCGGACGGCCGTTTCCTTCTGGCGTCGGGCCTCCGCCTTGGCAATATCCTTTTCGCGCTCGGCGATCCGTTCGGCCGTCGCGACGACCGCCAGATCCTTCGCAAGCAGGAAGTTCCGGGCGAAGCCGGCGCGGACCCGCACCAGCTCTCCGGCAAAGCCGACCCCCTCGAGGTCGTCACGTAGAATGACCGGAAGCTGCCGATGGCTGCGTCTCATAGGCTCCATGCTACCGTCTCGACGGACGGGAAACCAGCCGGCGTGGCGCTACAGCGCCTCGATCGCCCGGCGGAGTTGGGCCGCCGGATCGTCCGACGGGACCGCGATGTCCGGCTCCAACCCGTCCTCTGCGAGCGACTGGCCGCTCGGGGTCAGCCATTCGGCGATCGTCAGCTTGAGCACCGCGCCGTCGTCGAGACCGATCAGGTCCTGCACCGATCCCTTACCGAAGGTCTTCTGGCCGACCAACGGCACGTCACGATTGTCGCGGAGCGCGCCCGCCAGGATCTCCGAGGCACTGGCCGTTCCTTCGTTCACCAGCACGACGGCCGGGACGCCGGCCAACCGGCCGCCGTTCGAGACGGAGCGCTCCTCGGTCTTGTCCTTGAACCGCTCCTTGACCACCACGCCCTCATCGAGGAAGAGCGCCGCGGCCTCGATCGCGCCATCGAGGAATCCGCCCGGATTGCTCCGCAGGTCCAGGATAACGCCCCGCGAACCGCGCTCGAGGATCTCGGCCGCCGCCGCTTCCAGCTCTTCCGTGGTCGCGTCACCGAAGCGGGAGACCTCGAGCACCGCTACGTCGCCCTGAAACTCCAGGCTCACCGACGGCGCCTTCAGCTGCGCGCGGGTGATCGTGAGCTCGCGCGGTTGCGCGCCGGGCGTCTGGACGGTGACCCGCACCTCGGTGCCCGCCTCACCACGGATCCGGTCCGCGACCTCGCTCACGGTCAGCCCGACCGTCGGCGTGTCTCCCACGCCGACGACCCGGTCGCCCGCGCGGATACCGGCACGGGCCGCCGGCGAATCCGGAAGCGGCGCGATCACGACGACGCGTTCGTCCCGCACGCCGATCTCGATACCGATACCCTCGACCTCGCCGGAAAGCGAGTCCTCCAGCTCCTGCACTTCGGATGGCGTCAGGTAGTCGCTATACGGGTCGTCCAGGCCGTTCACCAGCCCGTCGGTGGCCGCGTCGACCAGTTCCTGTGGATCGACCTCGCCGACGTGCCGGTCCTCGATCAGCTGCTTGGCCTCATAGAATTCGGAATAGTCGGCGAACGCGCCGGTGTCGCCGGCCTCGTACTGGCGCGGCGGGATGCCGTACTTGCCGGCGGAGAATCCCACGGCATAGATCAACAGGCCCGCCGCCACGGCAGTGATGACCGCGCGGGGATTCCTGATAAACCTGCGTTTCTTTTTCGGCACGGGGCCATTGTAGCGGAAACGCCGACCACTCCGGCAAGGCTTCGCTCCCTTGCTTGTCAGATAGTATACAAACGTATACTATTCCTCCTTGCAATGGGTGCTGCGACGGAACCAAAAGAGCGGGTATCGGTATTAGCCAAGTTCGAGGGCGGGCGGGCGTTGCCCGTGCTCATGCGCCGGCAGGGACGCCGCTACTGGATCCAGAAGCTGAACCTGCATCATACGCAACGCCAGGGCGCGGATACCATCCACTACTACGCCGTGACCACCGAGGCCGGCGATTGCGTGCTGTCGTACTCCCAGCAGCAGCTCGTCTGGACGCTCGATGAGGTCCGCTTCGACGGGAGCTGAGGCGCGATGACCGTCCTCCACCTCGACATGGATTCTTTCTTCGCGACGGTCGAGCAGCAGGCCCGGCCGTCGCTGCGCGGACGGCCGATCGGCATCGCCCCGGTGGATTCGCCGGGCGGGACGATCGTCGCCGCCTCGATCGAAGCCAAACGGTACGGCGTGGGCACCGGTACCAAGGTGGCCGAGGCACGGCAGCTGATTCCTGGCATCGAACTGCTGCCGCCGACGCCCGAGAAGTACCGGGTGGTCCACCGCCGGTTCCGGCGGATCATCGAGGAGTACCGTGGGGTGGCGAAGCCGCGCTCGGTGGACGAAATCTCCCTGTGGCTGGAGCCGCAGGAATCGCCCCGGGCGCGGGAGATCGGCGCCGAGATCAAGCAGCGGATCCGGAGCGAAGTCGGAGAATGGCTGTCCTCGTCGGTCGGGATTGGCCCGAACTGGCTGCTCGCGAAGACGGCCTCGGCGATGCGGAAGCCCGATGGCCTCGTCGAGATCAACCGCGGCAACCTCCGGGAGGTGCTCGGGGAGCTGCGGCTGACGGACCTCTGCGGCATCGCCGCGCGGACGGCGGCGCGGATGCAGCTCGCCGGTATCGCCTCGCCGGTGGACCTGTACGACCTGCCGCCCTGGGAGCTCAAGCGGCGGCTGGGGATCGTCGGCTACTACTGGCACCTCCGCGTGCACGGCTACGCGATCGATACCGAGGATTGGGGCACGAAGACGCTCGGGCACTCGTCGGTGTTGCCGCGCCCGACCACCGACCCGGCGCGATTGAAGCCCCTGCTCCACAAGCTCTGCCACCGAATCGCCCGGCGGCTCCGCCGCGACGGCTGGCAGGCGGGCGCGCTCAGTATCTCCGGGCCGATGGGCGGGGGTGCCGACGGATGGGACTGGAACCGCTGGACGGCCGGCGCCCGCCTCAGCCTGACCGACCGCCACCACGATCTCTTCACCGCCGCCTGGCGGCTGCTCACGGCCGAACCGCCACCGGCGCCGCTCCGGAAGCTCGGGGTCACCACGCATGCGCTGCGGCCGGCCGATCCGGAGCAGCCCTCGC
>JALYJZ010000015.1:7897-8549 GCA_030775025.1 bacterium | reverse complement strand
GATCCGTCGTCATGTCTGCGTGCTCTTCGGGGTCGGTCCGAGAGGATGCGAAGAGCGCGACAGTGGACGACGGACGTTTGGAAAAAACGGGAGGTTGTTAACGGCTCGAATGAGCGGACGATTAGCATACCCACTCCGCCGGCTCATGACAAGAGGCCATACCTCAACCGGCCATTCGGGTAATGCTCCCTGTGGGCACTGAGGGACTCGAACCCCCGACCCCCTCGGTGTAAACGAGGTGCTCTAGCCAACTGAGCTAAGTGCCCGGACGTGCCGGTCGTTCCGGCCATGTGCCGAGGAGAGGACTCGAACCTCCACGAGCGCAATGCTCACAGGCCCCTCAAGCCTGCGCGTCTACCAGTTCCGCCACCTCGGCATGTTAAGCGACTATGCTATCGGACATGTGCCGGAGAGAGGACTCGAACCTCCACGGGGTTGCCCCCACACGGCCCTGAACCGTGCGCGTCTACCAATTCCGCCACATCCGCTGGCTGATCCAGTGTGCCACAGCACGGCGCGTACGATGTTCGGCTTGAGGCGGGTCATTCTCTTCGTCGTTGCTGCGCTGTTCGCGGGGTCGCTTCCGGCCCTCGCGGGTAGCAGCCCTCCCCTGCGCTCGACCGGCGGTGTCGCCGAGGTCGTCGTGCTCCTC
>JALYJZ010000015.1:0-7887 GCA_030775025.1 bacterium | reverse complement strand
ACACGGCCCTGAACCGTGCGCGTCTGCCAGTTCCGCCACTCCGGCGTGCGCCTGCCGCTTTTGGCAGGCCCAGCCTTCTGATTATACAAATAGAATCGCGAACGCGATGCCCACGAAGGCGATCGCCGCGAAAATCGTCAGATAATGCAGGATCTTCTCCGCGCCGCGGCGTTGGTAGTTGACCGAGCTGCCGCCCCCGCCGAACGTCTGCGAGAGCGCGACGCCCCGGTTCTGGAGCAGAATCAGCGTGATCAGCCACATCGCGTCCACCACCAATGCCACCTGCAGGATGATCTTCATTACTGGTTGAGCTCCTTCTTGGCCCTGTCCCAGTGACCGCGGTCTACGTCCTTGAGCAGCGCGTGGAGCACGAAGTTGACTACACCGACCACCACCGCCGCGCCGACCGTCGACCAGAACCCGAAGACTTCGAATCCCGGGACCACGATACTGGTGAACCAGAGCATCAGCGCGTTCACAACGAAGATGAACAGGCCGAACGTCAGGACGATCGCCGGCAGGCTGAGGATGGTCACGACCGGCCGGATCAGGACGTTGATGATCCCGAACGCGAAGGCCGCGAACAGCAGCGTGAAGAAACTTTCGCCATACCCGACGAGGCCCAGCAAGGCCGCCACGAAGATCCCCAGGAGATTGGCGGCAAACCCGTACGCGATCCGTGATGCATCCATGCGCTTAACAGCGTACCGTCAGGTGCATTCCGGCACAACCGAGTGATTACTACAGGTTTTCCTTGACCGCGCGGCCGGCCGCCTTGCCGATGACCGCTTGGACCGCCGGCAGCGGCGCCTCACGTACGCCCTTCACCGATCCGAAGGCCCGGATCAATTGCCGCTTCTTCCTCGGACCGATGCCGGGCACCGTATCAAGCACGGAGCCGGCCACGCTCTTCCGATGCGTGCTGCGGCCGTAGGCGATGGCGAAGCGGTGCGCCTCGTCGCGCAGCGCCTGTACCAGCAGCGAGCCCGGCGCTTCGCGCGGCAGGTCGACCGCTGCGGTCCGCTCGCCGGTCCACCGGTAGGTTTCCTCGAACCGCTTGGCGAGCCCGATCAGCGGGAGGTCGGAGAGGCCGAGTTCGGCCAACACGCCGGCCGCCGCGGACACCTGCCCTTTCCCGCCGTCGATCACCACCAAGTCGGGTAGCGTGCCGAACGACGCGTCATCCGATTCTTCCCCGACCGCGGCCACGCGCTTGAAGCGACGCCGGAGCACCTCCCGGAGTGATTCGAAGTCATCCACGCCTTGTACGCCGGCGATCTTGAACCGCCGGTAGTGTGCCGCGGCCGGCGCGCCGTCACGAAAGACCACCATCGAGCCGACGGTCGCCGTCCCGCCAAGCGTCGAGATGTCATAACACTCGATCCGGGCCGGTGGCGTATCGAGACCGAGCGCCGCCGATAGGCCTGCCAATCCTTGCTCGCGCCGGGTCGCTTCCGCGTTCCAGCGGGAGGTGACCCGGGCCAATTCCTCACGGGCATTCTCCTCCGCCAGCTCCAAAAGCTTCCGGCGGTGACCGCGTCGCGGCACCGTGACCGACACTTTCCGCCCCCGCCGCTCCGAGAGGTACTCGCCGACAGCCGCGGCGCCGGATACCTCGAGCGGTACCAGTACCTCGTCGGGCAGGCTCGTGGCCGCCTTGTAGTACTGCCCGAGGAAACCGTCGAGCAGCTCCGTATCCGGGCTTCCTTGGGCCCCTTGCAGCCCGAAGTCCTTCCGGGCCACGATCCGGCCATGCCGGACGGTCAGGAGCAAGGCCACGGCGTGCGGGCCCTTCCGGGCCAGCCCAATCACATCACGATCAGCAAGCTTGGGATCCACTGCCTGCTGCCGGGCGAGCAACGCTTCCAGGCTTTCCAGACGGTCGCGGAGCCGGGCGGCCTGTTCGAACGCCTGCCGCCGGGCAGCGGTCCGCATATCCGTACGCAGCCGGGCCTGGACCGTGTCAGTCTTCCCGTCCAGCGCCCGAATCAGCCCTTCGATGTTCCGTCGGTAATCTTCCTCGGTGGTCTTCCCGTATTGCGGCGACGGACAAAGCCCCAGGTGATAATAAAGGCACGGCCGTGACCGGGACGGGTCGTCACAGGGGTCGTTAGGCAAACAATGGGGAAAGACTTTCCGGAGCGTCCGGAGCGTGCGGCGCACCGCGCGGCCGTCGGTGTACGGGCCGAAGTACCGCGCCCGTTTATCCGTGACCCGCCGAGCCGTAGTCACCCGCGGGTACCGCTCTCCGAGCGTCACCTTGATGAACAGGTAGTGCTTGTCATCTCGTAGCCGCACGTTGTACGGCGGCCGATACTGCTTGATGAAGTTCGATTCCAGCAGCAACGCCTCGACCTCGTTCGAGGTCACGACGGTGTCGATGGAAACGATCTTGGGCACGAGCACCCGAAGTTTGGAATCGGCTGCCGAACGCTTCTGGAAGTAACTCCGCACGCGGCTGCGGAGCCGTTTCGCCTTGCCGACGTACAGTATCTTCCCGACTTCATCCTTGAATAGGTAGACACCGGGCTTGGCGGGAAGCTCTGCCAGCTGATGCCGGACGCGATGATGCGGTGCATGATCCATCACCGCCAATTGTACTGTCTGCACCGCGGAACGGTTTCGGGCCGCCGGAAAAAGGAAAAGGGCTGCGTCGTGTGATGTTGATCGAATGATCAGACAAAACACGGTCGCAGCCCTGATATCACCCCTTTTCGTTACGAGCCGTTATCGGCGTCGTCTTGTTGTTGTTTTAGTGCCTCTTGCCTGGCGATCTCTTCCTTGACGAGATCGGGCGTCACCAACAGCTCGTCCATGATCTTCGGGTTGCTGGCGATGCCCTTGAGCTTGCTTGATGGAATCCTGCCGGTCTTGCGGGCGATGCCCTTGGAAACGGCAAAGGCGATGAACTTACGCCTGAGAATCCAGCGGACCTCGCCGACCTTGAGCTCGGCGTCGGCGATCTCCTCCTTGGAGACCTGCATCTGATCGAGCGACTTCTTGAGGAACCGATCCTGGTTGAGTTGGAGCAAACGGTCCTGTTGGACCCAGGGCCAGAACTCCTCGACGACCAGCTCTCGGCCGGACGCGGTCAGCCCCTGCCACGCCTCCATGAACTCCTCGTCGTCACGGAGGTGCTCGAGAAACTCACCCTCCCGCTTGGAAGCAGGTTGGTAGCCCTTAGGCTCCTCGCTGTCGTTCTCCACGGCCTTCCGCTCACGTCCCTGATACACCTGCCAGAGAACCAACAGGCCTACCACCAGGATGAATCCCACCCTACCGAATTGAATCGGAAACGCGGGTATTCCGGCCGTTACGGCACCGCACTCGTCGAACGGAACGTCATCCCCGCAGGAGTAACGCTTCGAATCGCCGTCGTCGCCATATGCCAGCCACCTGACGAGGAACTCCCACACAGGGAGTGCCGCCAGAGAGATGACCATGAGCCGACCGGGCCAATCCCACTGTGTCCAGAAGGAAACGAGGAGGCCGACCAGCCCGAGAGCCAGGATCGCGATGACCAATGCCGCCAGCACGGTCACGATTCCGGAACCACCGACGAGGTCCACGAACAGGTCGCCGGCCGCCAGGAACGCCGGGTTGCCGGTCAGGTGCACGGTCGCCCATACGAGGACGGCCAGTGCAACGCCGGATACCAACGCTGCCGGATGGACATATCGATACGCTGCCAGCACCGCCGCTGCAACCAGCGGCATGAGCTGGATGGTGGGGTCGTCTCCCGGGCCAAGGACCCAGAGGAGTCCAAGGACGCCCAGCGTGAACCCAGCAACCCACAGGGACAATCCCCAGAACGGGTGCTGAGCCGCGATCAGTCCGGCGGCAGCCAGCAGTACCAGCCCCGTCGGCCCGCCCCCGATGAAGAGGTAGACCAGGGCCACCAGTATGACGATAACCGCATACCGCAGCATCTTGCGCAGCCCGCCGATTCCTCGGGCAAACTGGCTTTGCCGCGCGCCCTTCTGGGCACCCTGCATGCTGTCCTTAAAGAAGCCCTTCAACGTGTCGAGCCTTCCGGACGTCTGCTCAGTAGTCTGCTCAGCCATCGCAGACCCCCTTTCAGAATCGAATTGTTCAGGTTCCTTCTGACGTCCGTTTCCCTCAAGCGAGGCTCTCGCCTCAGGGAAACGGGCGGCCGTCTGCTATACGCAGAAAGCGCTTAACCATAATATTTTTATGACTTCCTGTCAAGACAGGAAGAAGTCATCGTAGCAAGTCGGGACCGGCGGGGCTAGGCCGGGGTCGGATGGCTCCGATAGGGCCGGGGCTTCGCCTTGGAGGACCGCTTGAGCTCACCGATTAGATACGTGCCGGTGTGCGACCGCTTCGCTTTCGCCACCGCTTCCGGCGTGCCGATCGCCACGAGTTCACCGCCCGCGTCGCCGCCTTCGGGTCCCAGGTCGATGATATGGTCCGCCGTCTTGATCACGTCCAGGTTGTGCTCGATGACCAGCACGGTATTGCCCATGTCTACCAGCCGGTTCAGGACCGCCAGCAGCCGCTTGATGTCCTCGAAGTGCAGGCCGGTCGTCGGCTCGTCGAGGATGTAGAGCGTCTGGCCAGTCGCCCGCCGAGCCAGCTCGGTGGCCAGCTTGATCCGCTGCGCCTCGCCGCCGGAGAGCGTCGTGGCCGGTTGGCCAAGCTTCATGTAGCCGAGGCCGACGTCATTGAGCGTCCCCAGCTTCTGCTTGATCACCGGGATATGTTCGAAGAACTTCCAGGCCTTCTCGACCGTCATGTCGAGCACGTCGGCGATCGTCTTCGTCTTGTAGTGGATCTCCAGCGCTTCCTTGTTGTAGCGCTTGCCGTGGCACTCTTCGCACGGCACGTAGACGTCCGGCAGGAAGTGCATCTCGATTTTGATCACGCCGTCGCCGCGGCAGTGCTCGCAACGGCCGCCTTTCACGTTGAAACTAAATCGGCCGGCGGAATAGCCGCGCATCTTCGCCTCGTTGGTCGCGGCGAAGAGGTCACGGATGTTCGTGAAGACACCGGTGTAGGTGGCGGGGTTGGAACGCGGCGTCCGGCCGATCGGCGATTGGTCGATGGTGATGACCTTGTTGAGATGCTCGAGTCCTTCCACGGCCTCGTGGGCGCCCGGTTCCTCCTGGGCCCGGTGGAAGTGCTGGGCCAGCTTCTTGGAAAGGATCTGGTCCACCAGCGAGCTCTTTCCGGAGCCCGACACGCCGGTGACCGTCACGAATTTCCCGAGAGGGAATTCCACGGTCAGGTCGTGCAGGTTGTTCTCGGTCGCGCCGACGACCCTGATCGCGTGGCCGTTCCCTTCCCGGCGCTTCGGCGGAACCGCAATGTCATCCTCGCCGCGAAGGTAGCGCCCGGTGATCGAGCGTTTGGACTGGATCACCTTCTTAGGAGGTCCCTGCGCGACGATCTTCCCGCCGTGCTCGCCAGCGCCGGGACCGATATCCACGAGGTAGTCGGCGGATTCCATCGTCTCGCGGTCATGCTCGACGACGATCACCGTATTGCCGAGGTCGCGGAGGGTCTGCAAGGTCGAGATCAGCCGCGCGTTGTCGCGCTGGTGCAAGCCGATCGACGGCTCGTCGAGGATGTAGAGCACGCCCATCAGCGCCGACCCGATCTGGGTCGCCAGACGGATCCGCTGTGCCTCGCCGCCGGACAGGGTGTTGGCGGCACGGGACAGCGTCAGGTAGTTCAGGCCGACGTTCTCCAGGAACCGGAGTCGGTCCCGGATCTCCTTGCAGATCTGCTTGGCGATCTGCTTCTGTTTGTCGGTCAGGTTCAGCCCGGTGAAGTACCGCTGGGCGTCCGAGATGGAAAGTTCTGACACGTCCACGATGGATTTGCCGCCGATCGTCACGCCGAGGATCTCCGGCCGCAGGCGCTTCCCTTTGCAAAGCGGGCAGGGCTTGAGCGTCATGTACTTCTCGATCTCCTTGCGGACGTAATCCGAATCGGTCTCACGGTGTCGCCGCTCCAGGTTCGGCGCGACGCCCTCGTAGATCGTCTTGAACCGGCGGGACCCCTGCCGGACGGTGATCTCTTCGCCATCGGAGCCGTTGAAGATCAGCTTGATAGTTTCGGGCGACAGTGCCCCGATCGGCTTGTCTATGGAGAAGCCGTACGTTTCGGCCAGGCCTTCGAGAAGCCGCGTATACCAGGTCATGCGCGAGGTGGTACGGCTCCACGGCCGGATTGCCCCCTCGGCGAGTGTCAGCCGCGTGTTCGGAACGCACTTGTGCGGATCGACCTCAAGCCGGCTGCCCAAGCCCGTGCAACGTGGACAGGCCCCATGCGGACTGTTGAACGAAAACGAGCGAGGCTCCAGCGGCGGCAGGCTGGGATGGCCGTTCGGGCACGCGTAGTCTTCCGAAAACCGCCAGCGGGTTGGCTGCTTCTTTGCACCCTCTACCGTTTCCACGAACATCGTCCCCTCGCCGACGCCAAGCGCCGTCTGGACGGAATCGAACAAGCGGTTGCCGAGGTCCGGCTTGATAATCAACCGGTCGACCACCGCCTCGATCGTATGTTTCTTCTTCTTGTCGAGCCGCGGGATGTCCTCGGAGAGTTCCCGGATGATGCCGTCCACGCGTACGCGCGAGAACCCGCCCTTCCGTAGCTTGTCGAAGACCTTCTCATGCTCGCCCTTGCGGTCGATCACGACGGGACCGAGCAGCATCAGCTTGGTACCCTCGGGGAGCTTGCGGACTTGGTCGGCTACTTCGGTCGGCGTCTGGCGGCGGACCTCAGCCCCGCAGATCGGACAGTGCGGCGTGCCGACCCGCGCGAAGAGCAGCCGGAGGTAATCATAGACTTCCGTGACCGTGCCGACCGTCGAGCGCGGATTCCGGGAAGCGGACTTCTGGTCGATCGAGATCGCGGGGCTAAGCCCGTCGATCTGGTCCACGTCCGGCTTTTCCATCAGTCCGAGGAACTGGCGGGCGTAGGCGGAAAGCGATTCCACGTACCGGCGCTGGCCTTCGGCGTAGATCGTATCGAATGCGAGCGAACTCTTGCCCGAACCGGACAAACCGGTCAGGACCACGAGCTTATCACGCGGAATCTCTAAATCGACGTTCTTGAGGTTGTGCTCACGGGCACCACGGATAACAAGTTTCTGCATGCAGTTATGCGAAAAATAGGTCGCTGCGACCGACCCAGTATAGCTCCGCCCGAGGAACGCGGTCAAGCCGTATGGGGGCGGGGTGCAGCCGCCTTGCAGCATCGACCGGAAGCGCTAGTATGAATCCTGGTACTGACTTCCATGAAAGAAATCAACGAAGATACGACAATCCTCGAAGGGCGTTCCAGCGGCTCCATCCGGCTCCTCCTGATGCCGATCGCCATCTCCGCGCTGCTGCTCGCCGCCCTGCTCGTAAGCTAGCCGCATGCACGACCCGCTCTGGAACCAGGGAGGCGGCGCGCCGGTTTCGCGTCGGGTGATTTTCGGATTCGGCGGGACGCGCGGCGAGCTGGTCGTTTCCGTGGCTTCGGGGCAACCGATTCCGCACCTCGGGAACATCAGCGAACGGATGATGCTGGAAGCTACCGTGCCGGCGGGTGAAGCCCGGCCCGGCCAGACCGTCTATCCCCAGTTCGTGTTCGGGACCGTCGTCGAAGAAAACGGCACACCCGTCGTGTACGGGCCGGATCACCGGGCGATCCCCGTACTGCGATTCACCGCGGAAGGGACCGACGGCGAAACGCTGGACTACGCCGAGCGCCTGAAGCAGACCCGGGCGGCGCTACCGCCGGCGCCGGTAACGCCGAACGAAGGTGTCATCGGATTCCTCGTCCGCACCGACGTACTGCACTTCTACCCGCTGGTGCGGATTCCGGAAGAAGAGCACGGGCATTTCCTGGACGGGGACGGGTCGACCGAAGACC